>DASPGK010000236.1:0-5452 GCA_035620655.1 Candidatus Krumholzibacteriia bacterium | reverse complement strand
CGTCTTCTTCGATTCGGGTGCGGTTCGCGTTGATGCGCTCGCCGTGCACCGCGATGCGCTCGTCGTGCTGCTGGAGCGCCTGGCTGGTGGAGAAGCGCGCCTCGTTCAGGCCTTGCAGCGCCTTCTCGAACTCGGCCGCTTCCACCCGCAGGGTTTGCAGGCGATTCTCGGCGATCGCGATCTCGTTGTCGTCGACTAGGCGCACGTTCTCGTGCGACTCGCGCTCGGCGATGAGATCCGATTGCTTCGCGAGCAGTTCGAACAGCGCCGCCTTCAGGAGCGCGCTCTCCATCGCGTCGGCCTGCTCTTTGAGCGCGGCGTACCGCCGCGCCTTACCCATCTGATACTTGAGCGAGCGCAGTTCCTTGTCGAGTTCGTTCAAGATATCGACCAGGCGCAGGAGGTCCTGTTCGGTAGCCTTGATCTTGCGCTCGGCTTCCTCGCGCTGGATGCGGTAGCGCATCACACCGGCCGCCTCTTCGAGCAGGTGGCGCTTCTCGTCCTCTTTCTCCGAGAGCACCTTCTCGATCATGTCGCGCTCGATGATGGCGTACGCGCTGTTGCCAAGGCCGGTGTCGACCAACAGGCCGCGCACGTCCTTGAGGCGCACGGGCTGGCCGTTCACCAGGTACTCGCTGACCCCGCTCCGGTAGAGGCGGCGGCCGATCTTGACTTCCTTGTACTCGAGGTCGAGGGCGTGGTCCTCGTTGTCGAGGGTCATGAAGACCTCGCCCATCCCCAGGGGCTTGCGGAGCCGCGTCCCGTTGAACAGGACGTTTTCCATCTTCGTGTTGCGCAGCATGCGCGTGCGCTGCTCGCCCAACACCCAGCGGATGGAGTCGACCACGTTGGACTTGCCGCACCCGTTGGGGCCGATGATGGCCGTGACCCCGCCCGAGAAGTCGAGCTCGATGCGCGACATGAAGGACTTGAAGCCCGAGATTTCGATCTTACGCAGGTGCAAAAAAGGTCCTCCGCGGAGCGAACTGGGCGTCGCCACGCGGCGAAACCGTCACTCCGGAATCTTCGTGATGCGAGTAAATCGTACCTGCGCAATCGCGTCCAGGTTTTTTTTGACGTCCCGCGCCTCCTCGCGCGTCCGGAAGGGACCCGCGTACACGCGGTACCACTTGCCCTTGGCGCCGAGGTCGAGGAACACGATGAAGACCGGGAATTCGCGGCTCTGGAGGAAGGAGACTTCTTCGCGCGCACGGATCGATTCCTGGAAGGACGAGATGTGGATCGCGTACCAGTCCTTCCATCGGCTCTCGAGGTCGGCCATGACCAGGATGTCGGACGGGTCGACGAGCACGGTCCCGCCCGTGCGCCCGGCCGTGTCCTCGGGACGGACCGGCGGCGTGGCCGGCGGCGCAGACGCGCGCGCGCTATCGGGCGTCGACACGGCCGCGGAATCGACGGTGGCGACCGCGAGCGTGTCGGCGTGAACCGGCACCGGGACCGTCTCGGCAGGCGTGTCGACGGCGGCCGGCGCCGCTTCTTCCCCGGCTCCCGGTTGCGAACGCCCCTGCCACCACCACCACGCGACGAAGGCGATGACGAACAGCGCAAACACGAGCAGGGCGATCCTCGGCGCGAGCGAGCTGTAGCGCGACTCGGGCGGCTCCAGGGCCTCCGCGCCGCGCGGCCGCGGTCGTGCGGCCTCGGGGGCGACGGCGGCGGCCGGCTTCGGGCGAGCGGCCGCGGGTGCCGCCGGCCGCGACGCCGGGCGCGGTGTGTCGACCGGGCGCGCCGGTTTCGGCTCCGGCGCGCCCGCGCGCACGCTCCAGACATCGACGCCGTCGGTCGCGATGATCTCCTCGATGGCGTTGACGCCACCGCGCGGCGCGCGCGCGCCCTCGTCGCCGCGCACTACGATGGTCACGTTCGCGCGCGATGCCAGCGGGTGCGCGGTCCCGTCTTCCTGCAGCAACGGACCCACGAAGATGGCGCAGCGTGAGTGCGACGCGAGGCGCTGCGCGGCGTCGTCGAAGGCGGATGCGACGAAGGGCATGCGCCGCGTCACCGGGAACGACCCCGCGCCCACCACGCGCAGTCCGCCCGCGGCCTCCTGCGTCACCACACCGATCGAGCTCCCGTACAGCAAGTAGTCCAAGAGCCCCAGCGCGTCGGGTTGCGGGACCAGGCCCGAGAGCCCGATGCGGAGGAAATCGCAATCCACTACGACGGACGACGGCACGTGCGCCGACATCGAACGCGCGAGCGCGGTCGCGAAGCCGTCGCGAGCCAGCGCCAGCGCATCTTCCGCGCACACGTACACGCGTACCGGCGACTCGGTGGCACGGTGCGCGATCGCCGCCACCATCGACTGCATGGGCTCGACCAGGGCGGGCGGGACGGACGGGGACGAGACTGCCGACGAGAGGACGTCGGAGGTGGCCGGAATCTGGTAGATGGAAACGCGATTCATGATGTCTCTGACGATCAGCCGCGCGCGGCCAGCACCTCGACCAACGCCTCGATCAGTGAATCTTCCTGGGCGGGAAAAATGGTCGTCATGTTGACCCGGATCTCGCTGCCGCGCACGCGCACGAACACCGGGAGCGTCCGCGTGCGCAACGCGCGCGCGAGCCGCACCGCCTCCGCGTCGTCGCGACCGCGCACCACCACCGCACTCGACGGCACCACCGCGCTCGCGAGGCTCCCGCCGCCCACCGCCGCGTCGTCGTTCACGGCGCGTACGCACCAGCGCGCATCGACCGCCCCCGCCACACACCCAGCCACGCGCTCGGCGCGGGTCCGGCAGCGCTCGCGCCCTTCGCTCACCGCGGCGATGACCGGTACTTCGTCGGATAGACTCGGCGCGAACAAATAGGCGCGCGCGACTTCTTGGAGCGCGGCGACGGCCACTTTATCAACGCGCATCGCGCGCCGCAACGGATTTTGCTTGAGGCGATCGACGAACGCGCGCCGCCCCACGATGATCCCCGCCTGCACGCCCCCCAATAGCTTGTCGCCGCTCATGGTGACGGCGTCGACCCCGGTTTCGATCACCGCACTCGCCACCGGGTCGTTGCCGAGCCCGCGCTGCGCGAAGTCGAAGAGCGCCCCGCTGCCCAAGTCGAACACCGCGTGGGCGTCGCGCGCGCGCGCCACCGCCACCAGCTCGGCCACCGTCGCCTCGTGGGCGAATCCTTCGATCTCGAAGTTGCTCTTGTGCACCTTGAGCAGCACATCGCACGCGCGCGCCTCGCGTTCGTAGTCGGACGCGTAGGTGCGATTGGTGGTGCCGACCTCGACCACCTCGCGCGCGGCGTGGCGCAGGATCTCGGGAAGTCGGAAGCTCCCGCCGATCTCCACCAGCTCGCCGCGCGAGACGATCACGCGCCCGGGCGGCGAGAACGTGTTCGCCACCAAAACCACCGCGGCCGCGTTGTTGTTGACGACCATGGCGGCCTCGGCGCCGGTGAGCCAGCACAGGAGCGCTTCCAGGACGTCGCCGCGCTTGGAGCGTTCGCCGCTTTCCAGGTCGACTTCCAGGCTCGTGTACCCTTCCAGCGCGGCGAGTGCCGCGAGTGCGGCGCGCCGGCCGACGGGCGCGCGGCCCAGATTGGTATGGAGCACCACGCCGGTCCCGTTGAGCACCGGTTTGAGTCCGCCCGACACGAGGTGCGCGACGCGCCCGCGGACCTCGTCCACCGCGCGCAGGGTGAGCTCGGCGCGGTCGGCCGGGGCGCGCGCGAACGCCAGCTCCTCGCGCAGCGTCGCGAGGGCCGCGCGCACGATCGCCGTCCATGGAACGCGCGGGTGCTCGGCGCGCGCGGCCACCAGCCGCGGGTGCGCCAGGACCTCGTCGACCGATGGAATCGACCGTAGGGATTCGGGTGGGTGCGCCATGTGTGATTGCGAGCCAACCTATTATGCAACAAATCCTTGATGGCCGGGGACGTTTCTGTTAGGCATGCCACCATGACCGCGCGCCACCGGTTCGCCCTGCTCTGCGCCCTGCTCGTGTCCGCGTGCGGCGGGCCGGCGCAGGTTCCTCCCTCGGATACCGGCCGCCTCGATCGCCTCTATAAGGAACTGGCCGATCCCCTGCCGCGCTTCGACCCGACGCTGCTCTCGGGCTTTCGAATTCTCATCGACCCGGGCCACGGCGGGACGTTTCGCGGGACCGTCGGGCAGGACAGCCTAGAGGAGTCGAAGGTCAACCTCGGCGTGTCGCTCTATTTGTGGGGACTCTTGCGCGAGGCCGGTGCCGACGTGCACCTCACGCGCGCGATCGACCGCGACTTTCTGACCGAGGTCGACTCGACGCTCGCCTTCGACCTCCAGAAGCGCGTCGACGTGGTCGATTCGCTCGCACCCGACCTGTTCGTGTCGATCCATCACAACGCGCAGCCCCAGCGCGCCCCGGACTACAACCGCATCGAGACCTACTACAAAGCGGGCGACCCGGCTTCGCTCGACCTGGCCTTCGCGATCCATCGCCACCTGATGCGCAACCTCGGTATCGACGTGGGCGAGGTGCGGCAGGGCAATTATTTCGTGTTGCGCAACGTGGGCGTGCCCGCGGTGCTGGGCGAGTCGAGCTATCTCACGCACCCGCCGGTCGAGGACCGCTTGGAGCTCTCCCGCCCGCAAGAGCTCGAGGCCGAGGCGTACTTCCTGGGGATCCTCGACTACTGCCGGCGCGGGATCCCGCGCGTGAGCGCGATCGGGCCGGTCGATTCGATCCAGACCGACGTGCCGACGGTGACGTGCCGCCTGGAGGACCGCGGCGGCTTGGGTGTGGACCCCGACGGTGTGCACATGACGGTGAACGGCGAAGCGGTCGACGCCATCCTGGCCGCGGACGGCCGGCGCGCGAGCTACCCCTTGCCGTGGGACGCGCCCAACGGCTCCTACGACGTCGAGGTGTCGGCGCGCAACCTGGGCGGCAACACCAGCCCGGTGGCCGCGACCACGTTTCGCATCGAGCACCCGCCCGCGTTGGCGGCACTCGAATCGGTCCCGCCGCGGGCCCCGCGCGCGGGCGGTGTGGTGCGCGTTCGCGCGCGTGTCCTCGACCGGCGTGGGTTACCGATCGCCGACGGGACCGCGGTGGAGATGACGGCGTCGCACGCCAAGGGGCGCGAGCGCGCGACCGTCAGCGGGGGCGCGGTCGAGTTCTCGCTCGACGTGCCCGCGGGCGCGACGAAGCCGGTGCGCGTCGACCTCGCCGCGGGTGGAAAGAGCTTTCGTCTCGACATCCCGATCGAGCCGGCGCGGCGCTCGGCGTGGCGGACACTCGCCGTCACCGACGCGACGACGGGGGCACCCATCACCGGCGCGGTGGTGGCCGCCGGTGACTCGGTGCTCGCGCACGCGTCGCCGACCGGCGCCTACGGCTTCGAGGGCGGACTGGCGCCGGTGCGCGTGGCCGCACCCGGGTATCGTCCCGCCGACGTCGCCGAGGGCGACACCGCCTCGCTCACCCCGTGGTTCGACGGGA
>DASPGK010000235.1:0-6226 GCA_035620655.1 Candidatus Krumholzibacteriia bacterium | reverse complement strand
AACTCATCGGCGCTCCGCCTGCCTGACGGGGCGTCGGGGGGGATCGTGCATAGGCCGTGCCCTGGTGAGAAACGGGACGGCGGGAAGGGGAGTAAAGAGGCTCTAAGCGCTTCTACGGACCGCAATTACGCTCGTGATATCGTCGTCCTGGCGCCCCCCCCCGAATGCCAGGACGTCGGCCAACAGTGCGTTTTGCAGTCGGTCAGGCGGTAGGTTTCGATTCGCCTCCACGAACTCGACCAACCGCTGCTCGCCGTAGGGCTCCCCCTGGTCGTTCATCTGCTCGATCACCCCGTCCGTGTACAGAATGAGCAGGTCGCCGGGGTGGAAGGCCACCGTGCCCTCGGCGTAGTCCTGGTTGGGGTTGGCCCCCAGGACGGTGCCCCCGTTGCCCAGTCGGTCGATGAAACCATTGGTGGCCAGGAGGGCGGGGCATTGGCCCGCGCTCGAGAAGGTGAACGTCGAATGGGCCAGGTCGAGAACCCCACAGAAGAAGGTCGCAAATTGGCCGGGTTTGGCGTGCTCGACTAGGTAGTCGTTGAGCTCGCGATTCAGCTCGTGCGGCGCGAGCCCTCCCTTGGCCGCGCGGTTCTTGAACACCGCCTGCAGAGACGCCATCAGCATCGCGGCCGGAACCCCCTTGCCCATGACGTCGCCGATCGCCACCACGATGCGGCGCTCGTCGAGCATGAAATAGTCGAAGTAGTCGCCGCCCACCTCGCTCGAGCTGATCATCTGGCCGCGGATCTCGACGTCGCGCAGCCGGGGCGCGGTCGCGGGCAGGAGCGCCTGCTGGATGTCGCGCGCCAACATGACCTCGCTCTTCAGGCGCTCCTTTTCGATCGACGAATGGATCAAATCGGCGTTCTCGACCACCAGGGCGAGCTGGTCCGCGAAGGTCTCCAAGAGCTCGGCGTCCGCGCGCCGGTAGGCCGTGCCCGAGCGCTTCTGGCCGAGCAGTGCTACGCCGAGCAGGCGATCGGGGGCCGCGATGGGCACGCACGCCGCCAGGCCCGGCAACGAGAGCAGGCGCCGCGCCTCCGGGTCCAGGTTGGGACGCTCCCACGAGCGATCGAGGAACTCGACCAACAGCGGCGTGCGGTAGCGCGTGAAGTAGCGCCCCAGGAACGAGTCGGCGGTGAACGTCGGATTCATCTCCGGTGCCGCACCGTGCACGCGCTCGAGACCGAGGTCCTTGTCTTCACCGCGCAGATACACGACCACGAACGTCGGGTGCAACAGCTCGTCGCAGCGCGCGATGAAGTGGTCGAACATCTCCTCGCGGGTCAGCGTGCGCGCCACCTGCCGGCCGAAGTCGATGACCTCCTGCTTGTAGACGTACTCGGCGCGGTAGAAGATCCGGTCGACCACGCCCTGGACGCGCTCGCGCACCGGCGCGAAGCCGATCGCGAGCACCACGACCGCGATCGTGCCCCAGACCGCCTCGCTCACCCCGAACTCGCGCGAGAGAAACGCACCCGCGGTCTGCACGAGCGCGTAGTAGGTTGCGATCAAGAGCCCGGTGAGGAGCGCGTAGACGAGGCTCTTGCGCACCACCGACGTGAGCTCGATGGCGCCGTGCTTCAAGATCGCGTACGCGAACGCGATCGGCACGAAGCCCAGGCACAGCTCGGCGGGGAGCGTGAAGCTCATGGCACCCGCTTCGGGACGAATGCTGGCGTGGACGGTGGCGGCCAGGAAGGGCAGGAGGCCCGCGACGGTGCCGGCGATGACCACGCGCAGCTTCTGCTTCTGCGCTCGCGGCGCGGCGCGGTAGGCGCGCACGAACACCACCAGCGACGAGAGCACGTAGGCCACGAAGTACGCGGTCGAGAGGGCGAGGACCACCTGCTCCTCGACCTCGTGGGTGACGAACCGGAAGCGCCGCGCCGATACCACCGCACTGGCGGCGAAGATGACGGCGGGCGGAATATAGAGCCACGCTCGGCGGCGCGCACCGCTCTCGCGCGGGCCGCGGTCGGGAAAGCGTAAGAAAAAGTGGAGCAACGTGGCGGGGAACGCGAGGATGATCGCGTCGCCCACGATCTCCGCGGACAGCTGCAGCGCGGGGTTTCCCGTCGAGGGCCCGTCGGTCAGGAACGAAGCCAGGATGGCGGAGTTGAATGCGAACAGCGTACCGACCACGTCGGAGCGCCGAAAGTACACCCACAGACCGCCCACGAGGAACGCGAGCGCGAGCACGATCAAGACCACGCGTTCGGCGGCGAGCATGCGGGGGATCGGCTGGTACTCGATCGGAACTTGCAGCACGACCCCGTGGCGTCGAATCTCGTAGGACTGCGGGCGGAAGGAGCGATTCGCCGCCACCACGTGCTGGTAGTGCGCGCCGTTGCGCAGCCGCTCGCCGTCGATCGCGAAGAGCTCGTCGCCGGCGCGCAAGTCGGCGCCCGCGTTGGGGCCGTCTTCGCGTACCGACTGGACGACGAGGTTGCGAGCCTGGATGCCCGAGTAGGGGGATTGGAATCGCTCGCGGCTGCCCGGGAAAGCGAGCACGACCGTCGCGATCACGAACACGAACAGCAACGGACGGGCCCAAGGGGCGGCCCGGTCGCCGTAGAGCGACGGTCGCCGGCGCGGTTCGTGGGGGTGAGGAATCGTCATGCTGCCTCCGCCGGTCGATGGGGACGAGCGGAGAGTATAGCGTGCGGACGCCCTCCAGACCGTGTCAACGTCTTTCCAGGGCGTCCCGTGCCGCGTGCGACCGGGAGGATCCCCTTGTTCGTGCGCGCGCCGTGTGCTAGTCTACCAAATCTAAACGAATTACGATCTATTTCCACAGGAGCGATATTGTCCACATGAGCGCGACCGCAACCAAAAGGGCACGCAAGCAGATACGCGAAGACAAGCTGGTCACCACCACGGTCCGGTTCAGCGAGTGGGCCCAGGCCCACTTCAACCAGGTCATCATCGGCATCGTGGCGCTCGTGGCCGTGGTGGCGGTGCTGGTCTTCGCGGCCAACAGCCGCGAGAACAACGCGCGCCAGGCGGAGCGCGTGATGGGGTCCGCGCTGGCGCTGATGCTCCAGGGCGATTACACCGCCGCCAAGTCGAGCTTCCAGCAAGTGTCCGAGCGGTTCGGCGGCAAGCAAGGCGTGGCCGCGCGCTTCTTCGAAGCGGAGTGCGGGGCGAAGCAAGGGAACTTCGAGGAGGCGCTCGCCGACTACGACGCCTATCTGGCGGCCAGTTCCGAGTACCCCGAGTTCGAGAACGCCGCGTTGATCGGCAAGGCGCTGTGCCTGGAGGGCATGAAGAACTACGTCGAAGCCGCGCCCGCGATGGCGGCGGCGGTCGCCAAGCTGGACCCGAAGGACCCGCGCTACGCCGACGCCGCGCTCAACGCGGGCGACCTGTACACCGTCGCCGGCAATCCGCGCGAAGCGCTCACGTACTACCGGCTCGCGTCCGAGCACGGGACGGGCGACGTCAAGGCGCGCGCGACGGTGGGCGTCGAGCTGACCCAGTAAAGCTCCGGAGCGAGCGTCGCGCCGGGGACACGATTTCGAACGCAAAGCGCGCCGTATTACCGTGGCCGCACCCACCGTTTCCAATTCCGAGAGGACGACGCCATCCGACGCCGAGCGTTGGTACGCGGCCGTCGGCTACCTGTTCTTCATGTGCTTCCTCTCGCTGTGGAAGTCGAAGGAGAGCCGGTTCGTTCGCTTCCACGCCCGCCAGGCCTTCCTCCTGTTCCTCGCCGAGTGCGTCGCCTTCGTCGCCATCGCGGTTATCGATCGCACGGTGGGGAGGCTCCCGTTCCTGGGCCTGATCGTGGTCGTCATCGCCCAGGTCTTCGTGTACCTCACGGCGTTGTTCCTGTCCGTGATGGGGTTCGTGAAGGCGCTCTTCGGCGAGCGCTGGGAGATGCCGTTCTTCGGCCCGTACCGCGAGAAGATCCCGCCGCTTTCGTAGCCGTTCGATACCGCCGGGGAAGACCGGGCAGCGGACCCCGGGGTCGGCGCGAGCCCGGCACCGTGTGGCGCATAAGATACATTATGTTAACCCAGGCCGGCGTGAAGCGGGCTCGGGGCCTGGCGCTCCGAACGAGCACTCTTCTAGATGACGATGTTGACCAGGCGGTTCTGGATGACGACCACCCGTTTGGGTGTGCGTCCTTCCAGGATCTCTTGGATACGCGGGTGCGCCATCGCGATCGCCTTCATGCGCTCGGCGTCGGTGTCGGCCGGCACCGTCTCGCGCGCGCGGATCTTGCTGTTGACCTGGATTACCAGGTCGAAGCTCTCGTCGCGCGTGTAGGCCGGGTCGGCGACCGGCAGTGCGGCCGAGAAGATGCTGCGCCCGTGACCGGTCCGCTCCCAGAGTTCTTCGGACAGGTGCGGCGTCATCGGGGCCAGCAAGCGAATCAGGACGTCGAAGGCGAAGCGAAACGCCGCCGAGGCGGCGCGCCCACCGGCCGTCATGAAATCGTCCATGGCGTTGGACAACTCCATGAGCGCGCTGATCGCGGTATTGAAATGGAAGTGGTCGTTCACATCGGCCACCACGCGCGCGATGGTCTGGTGGGTTTTTCGAAACAGGGCTCGCTCCGCGTCGTCCAGCGCCGTGGGGTCGATCGACTCGGCGAACGGCTTCGCCAGCGCGTGCGCGTTGGCCTCGAAGTGGCGCCACACGCGATTCAGGAACCGATAGCACCCCTCGACGGCTTCGTCGTTCCACTCCGTGTCGCGCTCGGGCGGCCCGCAGAACAGGATGTAGAGCCGCATGGTGTCCGCACCCATGGGCGTGATGATGGTGTCCGGCGGCACCACGTTACCCTTGCTCTTCGACATCTTGATGCCGTTCTTGCACACCATGCCCTGGGTGAAGAGACGCGCGAACGGCTCCGCGAACGACACGTGGCCGCGCGAATGCAAGAACTTGACGATAAACCGGGCGTACAGTAGATGCAGAATCGCGTGCTCGACGCCGCCGATGTACTGGTCGACCGGCAGCCACGCGTCGCACACGTCCTTGCGGAATGCGACGCGGTCGTCGCGCGGGCTCAAGTAGCGCAGGAAGTACCAGCTCGAGTCGACGAAGGTGTCCATGGTGTCGGTGTCGCGTTCGGCAGCGCCGCCGCACGTCGGACACGCCACCGTGCGGAACGCGTCGCTGGTCGCGAGCGGGCTCTTGCCGTCGCCGCGCGGGTGGAAGTCGACGTCGTCGGGCAGCCGCACCGGCAGCTGGTCGTCCGGCACCGGGACCACACCGCACTTCGGGCAGTGGATCATCGGGATGGGGGCGCCCCAGTAGCGCTGGCGCGAGATCAGCCAGTCGCGCAGCCGGTAGTGCACGCGCCGCTTCCCTTTTCCGTCCCGCTCCAACTGGGCCGCGATCTTCGCGAACGCCTCGCCTTGCCCGAGGCCGTCGAAGGCGCCGCTGTTGATCAGCGTGCCGTCGCCGGAATACGACGACGTCGGGAGCGTCGTGGCGCCGTTCGCGGAGCGCACGACTTCGCGGATGGGAAGGCCGTAGCGGGTCGCAAACTCGAAGTCGCGTTGGTCGTGCGCGGGCACCGCCATGATGGCGCCACTCCCGTACTCCATCAGCACGTAGGGCGCCATGTACACGGGTACCGGCTCGCGCGTCATCGGATTGATCGCGTGCGTGTCCAGGAAGACGCCCTCTTTGCTGGGCTCGGTGCGCGCCTTGCCGCTCAAGCGGTCCGCGGTCCAGCGCGAGATAACCGAACGAAGTTCGGTTTCGCGTCCGCTGCCGGCGATCAGGTTCTCCACCATCGGATGATTCGGGGATAGAACGAGAAACGTGGCGCCAAAAATCGTGTCGGGCCGAGTCGTGAACACGTTGACGGAATGGCTCGCGCCCTGGATCTCGAATTCGATCTCGACCCCGACGCTCTTGTCGATCCAGTTCTTCTGCATCGTGACCACGCGCTCGGGCCAGTCGGCCAGCGTGCCCAGGTCGTCGAGTAGCGCGTCGGCGAACGCGGTGATGCGGAAGAACCATTGGTCGAGGTGACGCTCTTCGATCTCGGTGCCGCAGCGCTCGCAGCGTCCGTCGACCACCTGCTCGTTGGCGAGCACGGTCTTGTCCTTCGGGCACCAATTGACCGAAGCGGCCTTGCGGTACGCGAGGCCGGCGCGGTAGAGCTCCAAGAACAGCCACTGCGTCCAGCGGTAATACTCCGGCTCGCACGACGCCACCTCGCGCGTCCAGTCGTAGACCACGCCCCAGTGGTGGAACTGCT
>DASPGK010000234.1:0-7916 GCA_035620655.1 Candidatus Krumholzibacteriia bacterium | reverse complement strand
CCATCCACCGGGCCTCGGAGGCGATCGACAAGACCATCCTGTGGAAGTGATTGGCCCTTGTTTTGCTGTAGTTACGCCTATTCCCCGGCGACTCGAGCCCGGATTCCGACGGAGATTCCAGCGTGTCCTCGACGACTCTGACCCACCGCCGCGACCAGATGGTCGGCATGCTGACCCCGCTGTTCTCGCGCATGGTCGGCCAGGCCAGCTTCTCGCTCCCCGGCGACATCAACAACCAGAGCCGGGTGCTGGTCGTGGACTCCGGGGACCTCACCGAACTGCTCTTCTTCGCCCCCGTCTTGAATCACCTCAAGCGGCGCTACCCCGGCATGCGCGTCACCGTGCTGGTGCGCGAGGGCAACGGCGAGCTGATCCGCACCCTCGAGCCCATCAACGAGATGATCAGCTACGAACCCGAGCACCTCTCGCTATTCTCGAGCACGTACTTCGCGCTCTTGCGTCGCATCAAGACGCGGGGTTTCGACGTGGTGTTCTTGCTGGGCCACGAGTTCAGCCTGGCGCGCTCGCTGGTGGTACTCATGTCGAAGGCACGGCTTCGCGTCGGCTTCCAGCAGAAGTTCACGTACCCGTTCGTCAACTGCGAGATCCGCGCGTCGCGCAAGGTCGATTACGAGGCACCGCGCGCCTTGTCATACCTGAGCGTGCTGGGGCAGAGCCCGGGAGACTCGATACCGGCGTGGAAGCTGCCCGAGGCCGACGTCCGGTGGGCCGCGCAGATGATCCACTTCCGCAGTCCCAACAAGGACACCATGCTGATCGCGGTCGACCCGGGCATGGGCAAGGGGAACCACCGCTTGGTGGAGACCGCCTTCGCCCACGTGGTCAACGAGGTGGCGCGTCGCCACGGGGGCAAGATCCTCCTCTTGTCGAACAACCTCGATCCCAAGGGGATGGCGCGCTTCCGCGCCCTGGTCAAGGCCTCGGTGATCGACGTCGAGCCCCGCAACGTCAAGGAAGCGCTTGCGCTCTTGAGCCGCGCGAGCCTAGTCTTGGCGGGCAATACCGACTTTTTCCACTTTGCGGTGAGCATGCGCTTGCCGACGATCGGGTTCTTCACGCGCTTCGATGCCGCCAACTGGTTTCCAAAATCCACGCCGTGGGTGCAGATCATCCAAGGGGTCCGCGGGCAGCACGTATCCGTGGACGAAGTGTGTTCCAAGATCGACACCTTGCTCCACCTGGCGCAGCCACGCTAGCGCGCGCGGTCCCGAGCCCCCATATTTGCCCTCGTCCCGGCACGCCCCGGGCGTGATTCCATGAGTACCTACCGACGCCTGCTCGCCTACGTGCGGCCGTACTGGCCTCGCATGCTGGTCCTCTCGCTGACGATCATGATGTTCGCGTCGCTCTCGGGCGTGTCGCTGACGCTGATCCCGCCCTTCCTGCGCGTCATCTTGGAACGCGACGCGCCCGCCCCCTCGCTCCCGGGTGAGACGAGCGAAGGCCTGCCGCTGCCGCGCTTCGTCGAGGAGACCCGCGTCGAGGTCAAGGGCGCCTTCGAGGGCTGGATGTACGCCGGCGACGCCGACGAGCGCCTGGCGCGTTTCATCTGGCTCTTGATCGCGCTCATGATCGCCAAGAATATCTTCGGGTACGTGCAGACGTACATGACCGAGTACCTGGAGCAGCGCGTGCTGTATCGAATCCGTCGCGACGTTTACGCCCACATCCTCGACTTGCCCTTGTCCTACTTCGACCGCGAGCGCGCGGGCCACTTGATCTCCAAGGTCACCAACGACGTCTCCATGCTGCGGGGTGCGGTGATCGGGGTGGCCGCGAGCGTTCTGCGCAACGCCCTCATGACGCTCCTCGCGCTCACCATTCTCCTGACGGTGTCGTGGCGGCTGACACTGCTGGTTCTGTGCGTGGTGCCGCTCAACGTGCTCTTGATCAACTGGGTGGGGAAGAAGCTCAAGCGCCGCAGCCGTCGCGCGCAGGAGGGGATGGCCGACATGACCGCGAGCCTCGAGGAGACCATCGCGGGCGTACGCGTGGTCAAGGCCTTCGACACGCGCTCGCACGAGCAGGAACGCTTCGGACGCCACAGCTACCGGCACATGATGCACTACATTCGCATGCAGATGTACGGCGCGCTCTCTGCCCCGACCTCGGAGTTGTTGGGAACGGTGTCGTTCGCGATCGTGCTCTGGTATGGCGGACAGCGTGTGATCACGGGCGGTCTCCCGGCCGAGAATCTGGTGATGTTCGTGGCGGCCATGCTGTTCGTGGTCAGCCCGCTCAAGAACTTGAGCCGGCTGAGCACGGTGGTGCAGCAGGCCAACGCGTCGGCGCAGCGCGTGTTCGACCTCCTGGACGTGGCCAAGGAGCACGCGGTCGAGGGCCGCGGAGTGGCCGCGTTCGAGAACGAGGTGCGCTTCGAGAACGTGTCGTTCGAGTACGTGGCGGGCGAGCCGGTGCTGCGCGAGGTGAGCTTCGTCGCCAAGAAGGGCGAAGTGGTCGCCATCGTGGGGTCGAGCGGGGCCGGCAAGACCACCCTGGTCGATCTGATTCCGCGCTTCTACCCGCCCACCGCGGGCCGCGTCACCATCGACGGAGTGGACACGCGCGACGTCTCGTTGTCGTCCCTGCGCGCACTGATGGGCATCGTCACCCAGGAGACGATCCTGTTCAACGATTCCATCTACAACAACATCGCCTACGGGAGCCCCAACGCCACCCAGGAAGAGATCGAGCGGGCCGCGCGCGCCGCCAACGCCCACGACTTCATCGTGGAGTTTCCCGACGGCTACGACACCGTGGTGGGCGATCGGGGCGCGCAGCTCTCGGGCGGCCAGCGCCAGCGCATCGCGATCGCGCGCGCCATCCTGCGCGACCCCGCCATCCTCATCTTCGACGAAGCCACCAGCGCACTCGACAGCGAGAGCGAGCGTCTGGTCCAGGAAGCGATGGAGCGGTTGTTCGCGGGGCGAACCACCTTCGTCATCGCCCACCGTCTGTCGACCATTCGTCACGCCGACAAGATTCTCGTCCTCGAGCGCGGCCGCCTGACCGAGCACGGGACGCACGCCGAGCTGATGACCAAAAACGGCACGTACCACCGCCTCTACCAGCTCCAATTCGGCCACGCCAACGCATGAGCGCGAACGCCGGATCGCCCCGGCGCCTGGTGATGGTGGCGCCCAATTGGCTCGGCGACGCCGTCATGAGCCTGGCTGCGGTCGATCGGGTCGCGCGATCGAGCGGCTGGGAGCTCACGGTGGTAGCGTCGCCATACACGGCGCGCGTCTATTGGGGCGTCGACGGCGTGCACGAGATTCAAGCCGACGCGCCCGGCGGGCGCGCGCCTCGCATCCGTGACCGGGCGCGCGCGCTGCGCGCCTACGGGGCGGACACCGTTGTGGTCCTGCCGCCCTCGTTCTCGAGCGCGGTGCCGGCGTGGCTCGCACGCGTGCGCGTGCGCGTGGGGTGGGCGAGCGACGGGAGGCGCGCACTCTTGACGCACGCGGTGGCGGTGGCGCCGCGTACGACGCACTTGAGCACGGGCTACGCGGACCTGATGGATCACGCGCTCGCGGGCGCGGCCTCCGCGGAGCCGCGCGTCGAGGGGGCGGCCGCGCCGCGCGCGCGCCTGCGCGTCGGTGACGAAGAGCGCTCGCGCCTCGACCGCGTCCTCGCGCGCTTCGGAGTATCGCGCGGGTCGTATGTCCTGGTGGTTCCCGGAGCCGCGTTCGGCCCCGCCAAATCGTGGCCGTGGGAGCGCTACCGGCGCGTGTGCGAAGCGCTCGCGCGCGACACACCGGTCGTGCTCTCGGGGAGCGCCGGCGACCGCGCGGTGTGCGCGCAGATCCGCGACGGGCTCCAGGGGGTCGCCGACCTCGCGGGCGAGACCACGCTGGGCGAGTTCTTTGCACTCGTGGAGGGCGCGCGCGCGGTCCTCGCCAACGACAGCGGCGCCCCGCACGTGGCCGCGTCGCTGGCGGTACCGACCGTGGTCCTGTTCGGCTCGACGTCTCCCGAGTGGACGGCACCGGTGGGCGAACGGGTTCGCGTCCTCCAGCACAAGGTGCACTGCAACCCGTGTTTTCGGCGCACGTGCCCCACGCAGCTCGAGTGCTTCAATGGCATCGACCCCGCCGACGTGCTCGCGAACGTGCGTGCGCTGCTGAGTTCGTAGACCCGGCTACCGCCGCGGATAAAACCCGTCGCCCGTAGGGGCGTGCCTGGGCTACTATCGCGAACGCGGCGCGCAGCCGCCAAAGGTCATGATCGATCGATTCCAAGACCTTCTCGACGCCTTCACCACGCGGCGCATCGCCGTGGTCGGCGATTTTCTCCTCGACCAGTACATGCTCGGGACGACGGCGCGCGTGTCGCGCGAAGCGCCCATCGTGGTGGTCGACTACCAAGAGACGGTGAACCACCCGGGCGGGGCTGCCAACGCGGCCCAGAACGTCACCGCCTTGGGGGGGACCGCGGTCGCGGTGGGCGTGCTGGGCGCCGACCGCGAAGCCGACGCGCTGGTCACGTTGCTGCGCGAGCGGGGCGTGGACACCAACGGGCTGCTCGCGCTCGCGCGCGCGACGACGTCGCTCAAGCTGCGCATCATGGCGGGCGAAATGAACGCGCAAAAGCAGCAGGTGGCGCGCGTCGACCGCTCGCACCGCATCGAGTTGGACGCGGCGGCCCGGGCCGCGCTGGTCGAAGCGGTGGAGTCCGCCGGCGGGTCGTGCGACGCCGTCCTGCTCGCCGACTACGGCTTGGGTGTACTGGGCGAGGACGTGTCGGCGCGCGCAATCGACGTAGCCCGCGCGCGCGGGGTGCCGGTCGTGGTGGACAGCCGCTACCGGGCGTTCGCGTTTCGCGGCGCCACCGTCGCCACACCCAACGAAGTGGAAGCGATGGCCGCGCTCGGTCTGGAGCGGGAAGGCGACCTCATGGACGGGGAGCGCTTGCGACGGTCGCTCGCCCAGACCGGCCTCGCCAGCCTGATCGTGACCCGCGGCAGCAAGGGCATGGTCGTGTGCGACGAGGGCGGGAAGGTTTCCACCATCGGCATCGCGGGTACCCACCAGGCCACCGACGTGACCGGCGCGGGCGACACCGTTTCCGCGGTGGTCGCGCTCTCGCTCTCCGCCGGTGCATCACTCGAGGAAGCGGCGCGGATGGCGACCTTCGCGGCCTCCATCGTGGTGATGAAGCGCGGGACCGCGACCGCGTCGCCGGCGGAGATGCGCACCGTGATCGAATCGGAGCGAAGGGCGAACGCGTGAAGCAAGTGGGCGCGCGTGTTTTTTCCGACCTGGCGGCGCTGCGCGCGTTCGTCGCCGAAGCGCGCGCGCGCCGCGTCGTGCTCGCGAACGGGTGCTTCGACCCGTTGCACGTGGGGCACACACGGTACCTCACCGACGCCAAGGCGCGCGGCGATTTCTTGGTCGTGGCCGTCAACGACGACGCGGGCGCCCGCCGATTGAAGGGTGCGGGACGCCCGGTGGTCGCGGCTGTCGACCGGGCCCGCTTGGTGGCCGCGCTCGCGTGCGTCGACGCGGTGTTCGTGTTCGGCGACGACGACGTCGCGCGCATCCTGGAGGCGCTCCGGCCCCACGTGCACGCGAAGGGAACCGACTACACATCGGAGACGGTACCGGAGCGCGGGGTGGCCGAGCGGCTGGGGATCGAGACGGTGATTACGGGCGACCCCAAGACACACGCGTCGCGCGAGGTGCTCGCTCGTCTGCGCGCGCCGGAGCCGGGTGAGCCCACGAAATGATGCCCGCGCCGGAGCTGCACCCCGGTGACCGAGTGCTGGTGACGCGACTGGACTACCTGGGCGACGTGGTGCTTTCACTCCCCTTGGTGGATGCGTTGCGCGCGCGCTGGCCCGGGCTGGAAGTCGACTATCTCACCCGCACACCCGCCGCCGACCTCCTGTTCCGCGACGCGCGCTTTGCGCGGGTGTGGACGCAGACCAACGGCGCGCGCGCGACGGCGTCGCTGGTACGAGCGCTGCGGGCGCGACGCTACCGCGCGGTGATCGACCTCTACTCGAATCCGAGGAGCGCGTGGCTTGCGTGGTCGACCGGCGCGCGCGTGCGCGTGGGGGGCAACCGGCGCGGCCGGCGACGGTTGTACACCCACCCGGTCGTCGTGTCGCGCGAGGTGCGCCGCGTCACCGACGTGTTCGTGCGCTATGGAATCCCGCTCGGTCTCGATGCGGGGCAACCCGCGTCTCGTCCGTCGCTGGTCATCCATCGCGATGAAGCGGCCGCCGCGGATGAGTTGCTCGCGCGTCACGCGGGTGGCGCCGAGGCGGCGTCCCGCAGGCGCATCGGGGTCCACCCGGGCGGCAAGTGGTCGGTCAAGCGCTGGCCGACGGAGAAGTTTGTCGAATTGATTCGCATCCTCGAGCACGAGATGGACGGGAGCGTGGTGGTGTTCACGGGACCCGGCGAGCGCGACGCCACCGAGCGGGTGCGCGCGCTGGCCTCGGGACGCGCCGTGTTCCTGGACGTGCTCCCCATTCGCACCGCGGCCGCTGTGATCTCGCGCTTGGACGCGATGGTCGCTTGCGACGGCGGCATCATGCACGTGGCCGCGGCGGTGGGAACGCCGACAGTGGGTATCTTCGGGAGCAGCGAACCGGCGGTGTGGTTTCCGTATGCAGGCGCGGGACCGTATAGGGCCGCCTATATCGATGTCGAGTGCCGGCCCTGCCACCGCCACGAGTGCCCGCTCGGCCACACGCGCTGTTTGAACGAGCTCTCGGCCGAAGCGGTGGCGGGCTGCGTGCGCGCCGCGATGGCGCAGGCGGAGGTGTCCCCATGACGCCGCGCGACGAGTGGCTGCTCGCGATTCGGCTGCGCCAGCTCGGCGACGTGCTGGCGGCACTGGCCACGCTGCAGGCGTTGAAAGCGCATCGCCCGGAGCGACGCATCGCTTACGTGGTCGAAGCACCATACGCGGATCTGCTGCGCGGGCTCGACTTCATCGATGCGCTGCCATCGCCGCCACGCGGCGGGGCGAGTGCGTGGCGCGCGTATCTGGCCTCGCTGAGGCGCCTGCACCCGACGGCGGCGATCGACTTCCACGGCAGCGCGCGCTCGGCCCTGATGGCGTGGATCTCGGGGGCGCCGACCCGCGTCGGCTTCGACGTGCGCGGTCGGCGCGCGGCTTACACCCACGTGGTGCCGCGCGGCGAGTTTCGCGACGGCGTGCGCGTGCCGCACACGCCGATCGAGTGGGGCATGCGCTTGGCGCAGCACGTCGGCGTGGGTACGGCGGAAGGATTGCCGCCGCGCCTTGCCGTCTCCGACGCCGCGCGCGCGCGGGCGCGCGAGGCGCTCTCGGGGCAGGGAATCTCGCGCGGCGAGTTGGACGCGCGCGCGCTGGTGGGGGTGAACCCGGGTCGCCCCGCGCCCGTCAAGTCGTGGGATCCGGCTCGTTTCGCTCAACTGGCGCGACGCCTCGCGGGGAGTGGGCGACGCGCGCTGGTGTTTTGGGGGCCGGGCGAAGAGGAGACCGCGCGCGCCATCGTGCGGGACGCGGGTACGGCCGCGGTGCTGGCACCCGCCACACCGTTGGCCGGCATGCCGGCTCTGCTCGACGCCTGCGGCGCGCTCGTCACCATCGATTCCGGGCTGAAGCACCTCGCGGTGTGCGTGCGGGTGCCGACCGTGACCGTGTTCGGCGCCACCGACCCGCGCGAGTGGCACATGGGCGGCGGCGCGGACGCGGTGTTGTGGCGCGGACTCTCGTGCTCGCCGTGCCGCCGCACGGCGTGCCCGTTCGGGGCGCCCTGCATGGACGTGTCGGTCGACGCGGTGTGGAGCGCCACCGAGCGCGTGCTGGGCGCGGTCGCAAGGGAAGCGCGCGCGTGAACCTCGGTCGCATCAGCGTGGTGGTGACCGCGTTCAACGAGGAAGCGAACCTCGCCCGCT
>DASPGK010000233.1:0-4505 GCA_035620655.1 Candidatus Krumholzibacteriia bacterium | reverse complement strand
GTCGAGTCGCTGATCTGGCAGAAGTAGCCCCAGAGCGGGGTGCGCTCGCCGAGGTCCTGCTCGAGCATCGGCACCACGCAGATCGGGAAGTCGCCCGCGATGCCGCCTCCGATCTGGAAGAACCCGATCGACGACGTCGCGGCCGTGCTTTGATACCAATTCGCCAAGTCGACCATGTACTCCACACCGGAACGCATCGTGGTCGCCTTCTTGACGTCGCCGCGAATCAGCGACGCGGCGAACATGTTGCCCAGGGTCGAGTCCTCCCAGCCCGGCACCACCATGGGGAGGTTCTTCTCCGCCGCGGCCACGATCCACGAGTCCTTGGGATCGATCTGGTAGTGTTGCTTGAGAGCGCCGGAGCGGATCGCCTTGAAGATGAACTCGTGCGGGAAATACCGCTCGCCCTTGGCGTCGGCGCGCGACCACTCTTCGAGTACCACGGCCTC
Organism: Candidatus Krumholzibacteriia bacterium; assembly: GCA_035620655.1. GTDB lineage: Bacteria > Krumholzibacteriota > Krumholzibacteriia > WVZY01 > JAKEHA01 > JAKEHA01. The sequence goes on along the minus strand of DASPGK010000233.1, from coordinate 4,056 downwards.
CAGGCGCCGCATCGCTTCTTCCTCGGGGATACACGTGTCCGTCACCCGGTTCAGGTGACGATCGAGCAGGCGCTTCTCGTCGTGCGGGGTCAGGTCGCGATAGTGTGGAATGCGTTCGTAGAAGTCGTGCGCGATGAGATTGTAGACGTCCTCTTCGAGATTCGCGCCCGTGCACGAGATGATATGGACCTTGTCGCGCCGGATCATCTCGGCCAGCGAGATGCCGAGCTCGGCGGTGCTCATGGCACCCGCGACGGTCACCATCATCTTGCCGCCGCCGTCGAGGTGGCGGCGGTAGGCGTCGGCCGCGTCGATCAAGGCAGCCGCGTTGAAGTGGCGGAAATGATGGCGCAAGAACGCACTGACCGGCGCCTTGGTCGAAATGGTCGGTTTGTCGGACACGCCCACCTGCGACTTCATGGCCCGAAGTCTAGCACGCGACCCCGCGCCTGCCAACCCCTGGGGTTAGAACCGCCGTGCAGCGGGTCGAAGCGCGGCCACCACGAAGAAGAGGCATACGACCGCGAGCGTCGCCATCGGGGGCGGGATGCGATAGTACGCGAACAACGCCGCCAGCGCGCCCACGCCCACCGCGTTCACCCACGCGAGACGACGCAGCACGCGGCCGTTGCCGGAGAGCGCGCCCACCACGATCAGATCGAGCACGCCCGCGAAGACGAGCATGATCGTCATCATGAGGCTCAAGCTGTTGGTGATATCGCTCGCGCTGGGGTGCATTCCCATGATGTCGAAGCGATAGGCGTTCATCGCTTCCTCGATCTGGATGCGCGCGGGATCCTTGGGTCCCCCGCCGAAGTGGCCGAAGGTGTGGAGCACCGCCACCACCAACAGCCCGATCGCTCCCGCGCGAAACCACCGCGTCATTGCGTCAGTCGTCCTGGCCCGCGAGCCAACGCGTCGCTTCCGTGCGGCTGCGGAACACGCGCACCGCGAACGGCATCGCGTGTGCGCTCATCTCGAAGAGGGTCGAGAGCCCGAAGTCCGGGCTGCCCGCCACCAAGAGGGCGACGCGATACCCCTTGCCGCGGTCGCTCTGGCGCGAGCTGATCATGTCGAGCAGGCCGGGGAGCTCTTGCATGCGAACGCCGATGGACGCGTTGCGAAGGTCCCACAGCGCGTTGATGCCGGGCGTGAAGCGCGGGTCCTCGAACATCCCCTGAAACGCGGAGCGGACGTCGTCGAAGACGACGGTTCCGCTGCACTCGAAGGTGACGAGCTTGTGTTCCGGATCGATCTGTGTCGCGACGGGCATGTTCCTCCCCACGTGCCGGGGACACGATGGTAGCGCAAACGCCCGCGCCTCGCCAGCCCCGCGCCGCTAGCGTCTCTCCGCCTTGGTCAGCTTGGCGGCGAAGCGCCCGGGTCCCGCGAAGAACAAGCCCAGGTAGACGGTCATGTAAACAAGCGCCTTTTCCGCCCCCGCAAAACCGGACGCCGGGTTGTCGGTCGGGAGATTCATGTGCATCATGGTCGCCACGAACATGTTGAACGCGAGCATGAGCGTGGCGACGCGAAACAGCGGGCCCAACACGATCAGGATCGACCCGACCGATTCCGCGAACGCGGCCAGGAATCCCCACGCGACCGGCATGAAGGTGATGCCGAGATTCGCCATCGCCCCGCCGGTACCCTCCCAGCGCTCGGGTCCGCCCGTGATCTTGCCGTAGCCGTGGAGACAGAACATGAAGACGCTGACGCCGAGCCGGATCAACAGCAATCCGAAGTCCTTTGCCACGCCTTCGCTCGAAGCCAATTTTCCGAACATGGGGACCTCCTCTGGTTCGCCGGGGAGCATACGTCGGACCGCGAGTTGGAGCAATCCAACTTTGATGGCAGGAATCGAGCCAGGAACCAGAAGGTGCTAAAGCGCCGCGGCTTCCACGGCCGGAAACTCCCGCACGATCTCGTAGAGTGTGGTGCGTTGCGCGGGCGCGAAGCCGGCGTCGCGGATCAATGCGACGATCTCATCGATGGTGGTGCGATTGAAGAAGCCCGCTTCCTGCATCACGTTCTCGTCGAAGATGGTGCCGCCGAAGTCGTCGCCGCCGAAGTGCAGCGCCACCACCCCGGTCTTCTTTCCTTCCGAGAACCACGACGCCTGCACGTGCTGGACGTTATCGAGATAAATGCGCGAGACCGCGATGATGCGCAGGTAGCGGTTGGGCCCCGCTTCGCTGATCACGCGGCGTGCGAGAGGATTCTGGTCGCGCTTGTAGCTCCAGGGAATGAAGGCGGTGAATCCGCCCGTTTCGTCCTGGAGCGCGCGCACGACCTCGAGGTGCTCGATCACGTCTTCGTCGGTCTCGACGTGGCCGTACATCATGGTGGCCGTCGAGCGCATGCCGCCCCTGTGCGCGGCGCGGTGGACGTCGACCCAGTCCTTCGTGGTTCCCTTGGGCCACAGCTTCGAGATCACTTCTTTCACGCGGTCGGTGAGAATCTCCGCGCCGCCGCCTGGAATCGAGCGCAGGCCCGCGTCGTAGAGGCGCGCGATGACCTGATCGAGCGATAGCCCCGACACCTCGGTCATCTTCATGACCTCGGGCGCGGAGTAGAAGTGGGCGTGGATGTCCGGGAAACGCGTGCGCGTCTCTCTTACCAGGTCGAGATAATATTGAAACGGAATCGCCTTGTTGAGCCCACCCTGAAGGAGCACGGTGGTGACGCCCATTTCGCGCGCGCGGGCGAACTGCTCCATCATCTGCTCGATGGAATAGGTGTACTCGCCCTGCTGTCCGGGCGTGCGATAGAAGGCGCAGAAGGCGCAGAAGGCGTCGCACGTGTTCGTGTAATTCAGATTGGTGTCGATGACGAAGGTGACGCGGCGCTCCGGGTTCAACCGCCAGCGCGCCGCCATCGCGAGGGGTGCGAGCTCCAGCAGCGGAGCCTCGCGGAGCAGGAACAAACCCTCGTCGCGCGTGATGCGCTCATCGTTTTCGATCTTCGCGCGGATCGTGTTCAGCATGGCCGCCAGTCTAGCACAATGTGCGAATCACCGCTGCGGTGTGCGCTGCTGATCTTCCAACCGCCCGATGAGTCGGAGTAGACCGTCGAGAACCGTCAACGGGTGGGGCGGGCAGCCGGCGATGTAGAGATCGACGGGGACGACATTCGCGGCCCCGTTACCGACCTGCGGCAGATCGACGAACGGACCGCCCGCGATGGCGCAGGCGCCCGCGGCGATGACGATTTTCGGGGCCGGCACCGCGGCGTAGGTCTTCTCCAACGCGACGCGCATGTTGCGCGTCACCGGGCCCGTGACCAAGAGGCCGTCGGCGTGGCGGGGGGAGGCCACGAACTGGATGCCGAAGCGGCCCAAGTCCCACCCGATGGTGCCGAGCACGTTGATGTCGCTCTCGCACCCGTTGCACCCACCCGCGCTGACTTGCCGGAGGCGCAAAGACCGCCCGAACAACGCGCGCAGCTTCTCGTCCAGAGCGCACGCGAGGCGCACTTCCTCCCCGCCCTCACCGAGTACCAAGTCTTCACGGCGCGTCGCCGCGAGGCGGTGGTCTCCGGTGTGCGTGATGGCGTGCGTCGGGCAAGCCTCCACGCACGCGGAGCAAAAGAGACATCGACCCAAGTCGAGTGCGACCGGCCGACCGGGCGAGCGCGTGATGGCGAGCGTCGGGCAGACGGATTCGCACGCCGTGCAGCCGTCCGCGCATTTCGACGGCTCCACGCGCAGTGCGCCACCGTGGCGATCGGGCAAGGGCGGCGCCGGGCCGTCGGGATAGTCCATGGTCGCGCACCCGTGCCGCAGTCGATATTTGATGGTTTCCAGAATAGACATGGTCAGAGATCGAACCCGCAGTATGAAAGGTTGAAGCTCTTGTTGCACAACGGAAAATCCGAAATCGCTTGCGTGCGCATGGCGGTGGCGAGCGCGGACCAGTTGTGGAAGGACGGGTCCACGATCTTGTAGCGACGCAACCGACCGGACTCGTCGGTGAGTGCAACGTGGCAAACTTCGCCGCGCCAGCCTTCGACGAGTGCTACCGACAGCGTGTCGGCGACCAGCGTGGTCACCGGAAT
>DASPGK010000232.1:0-9351 GCA_035620655.1 Candidatus Krumholzibacteriia bacterium | reverse complement strand
CGCGCGCCGCGAGGCCAAGGACGATCGCCGGTACCAACGGGAACAAGATTCGAAGTCTCATGCGACTCTTCCTCTATTTCGCGCACTGTCGTGCGCGTACTACTCCGCGCGGAGTCCGGCGCGCAGGATGTCGTGGAGGTGGAGGAGGCCGACCGGTCGTTGCTCAGGATCGACGATGAAGTACATGAGGAGCGGACCCGGCATGTTGAGCTCCATCTTCGCCAGCGCGTCCGCGGCGAGCGTCGTGGAGTCGATGGTCTTGGGGCTGTGCGTCATTACTTCGACCACGGGAAGCTCGAGCGCGTCGTCGCGGTGGGCCAGGATGCGCTTCAAGTCGCCGTCGGTGATGATGCCGGTGAGCTTTCCCCGCGCGTCGACCACACCGGTGCAACCGATGCTCTTTTCCATGATCTCGAATAGGGCTTCGCGCAGGGTGGTGCTTTCCTGCACCACCGGCACGGCGTTGCCGGTGCGCATCACGTTCGCGACCGTCACGGTGAGTCGTTTGCCCAGCATTCCGCCGGGGTGCGTGCGCGCGAACTCTTCGGCGGTGACACCCTTGCGCTCCATGAGGGCGCTCGCGAGCACGTGGCCGAGCACGAGCGACACGGTGGCGCTGGTGGTGGGTGCCAAGCCCAGGCAGCCGGCTTCGTGCGCGGCGTCGAACTCGAGCACGATGTCGCTGTGCTGCGCGAGGTACGAGCTGCGGGAGGCGGTCATCGCGATGATCGTGACTCCGAGCTTCTTCAGGGCGGGGACGAAGTCGCGCAGCTCGTCGCCCATCCCGCTCTTCGATATGATGACGACGACATCGTCGGGATACACCAGCCCCAGGTCGCCGTGGGAGGCTTCGAAGGCGTGGACGTAGAAGCTCGGCGTCCCCGTCGAGGTGAGCGTGCTCGCGATCTTCTTCGCGATCTGGCCGGACTTCCCCACACCCGAGACGATCAAGCGGCCGCGGCACGCGACGATGGCATCGACGGCCTGGGCCAGTTCGGGACCCAGGCGGTCGCGCAAGGTCTTGAGCCCCGCGATCTCCTCGTCGATCACACGGCGCGCGCCCGCGACGAGCGCGTCGGCCTCGGTGTTTCTTTCGATCTTCACGGCCAAGAGATTACCACCTTCGAGAGTACTCGGGTATGCCTCATGGCGACGCCCCGCAGCCCCCTAGATCATCGCCTTGAGAAGGAACCGGATCATCTCGCTCAACGGCATAACCGTGAGCAGGAGCGGAAGCATCGGTGCCGCCGCCGAGAACGCGAAAGCCATGACCGTGCGCCGGTCGAACGGCATGACCTTCATGTGATCCACGCGTTCGAAGCTCCCGCCAAGGTCGGCCAGCGACTGAATATCGCCCGTACCCAACAGCGGCTCCTTCGAGTCGCCGCCGCCGGACACCCATTTCCGCTCGAAGGATTGCACGTAGCGGGTCGCGAGATCGCCGTACTCGACCAGCCCCCTTCGCTTGGTGAGAATGAGCGGGCGCATGAACGACAACAACGGCGCGATCCCGACCACCACCGCGATCACGATGAACCCGATGATCGCGGATTGGTAGGTCCGCAGCGAGGCGCCTTCGTAGAGAATGCGATTGGCCGCCGCCGCGGACACCACCGCGCCAGCCGCAACCGCGATCACCGCGAACGCGGCGTGACCGACGTTGATAAAGCCGAGCCCCCCCGCACGATCCGGGTGGCTGGCCACCAGCCGCAGTCTCAAGCGCGAGAGGCGATGCAGGAACCACGTCCACACCAGGTAACGCCACAGCCAACGCAGGAACAGGAAGCTCGCGAGCGGTACCGAGACCAGGGCATACCACCAACCTGCCAGCGTGAGCCGATGACCACCTGGCGCCGCTCTTTCGAACCAGACCAGGACGCCGTCGCTCTTCACGCTCTGGATCGCAAACCACACCAACACATAGGTCAACACGAGCAGGACAATTTCAACCCAGATGGAGTCGACGAGCTTCCTCGTGGAGCGCACCGCGGACTGAAAACGCGGCGCGTCTGGCTCCGTCACCAGCCCCGAGGTCAGGAATCCCGCGGCCACCAGACGCGTGCGCTGACCAATGGCTGCCTCGGCCAATACCAGCAGCGGGACCACCAAGATGAAGCGGACGTGCACCGCGATGTCGTGCAAGAACGAAATGGCGGGGCGTGCGCCCTCGTGGCCCGCGAACGAGGCGAGCGCGAGCAGCGGCAGCCACGCGATGAGCGCCGCTGCGATCGCGCGTCGCACCAAGTAGCGCGCATCGGGCGGCCGGCTGATTCCCAGCCGCACCATCAGCCGATCCATTGCACCGCAGTCGGTGATCGAGAAATCGGTCAGATCCGAGATGCGTCTTTCTTCCGCGTTCACCGCCATGAGATAGTCCTCTTCGCGCAGACGTGCGATGCGGCTATTTCTGCTCGACCGTCACCTTGACGATTCGTCCCGTGAACTTGTTGCTCCCCGCCTTGTAGTCGTTGGTAACGGTCGTCTCGTTGTCGGTTCCAACGTCGACGCCCTCGTCGGCCGAATAGATGAAGGGCATGGTGCGCTCGACGCGCGTCTCTCCCGCGGGCCTGCCGTCGATGGTGAGCTTGACCGTCGCGCCCTTGCCGGGGCCGCCGCCGTCATACACGAATTCCTGCAATACCGTGTGTTTCCCCGGCGTCAACGCGACCGGCGACGAGACGGTCCAGATCTGCAGGCCGCCGAAATTGTACGCGTAGCTCACGCGGCCGTTCTTCATATACAGACTCCAGCCGCCGAAGCGGCCCGCCTGCGAGATGATGACGCCGCTGGCGTTCGCGGGCACGTCGACCTCCGCCGTGATGGCCGACGAGCGCCCCTTAATGTTGATAAACGCGTTCTCGGTAATACCGGTCATGCCTTCGTACAGCGTCAACGACGTGCGTGGCCCCATCAGATCCGGGCGTCCGGCGATGCGTGCGTCGAAGCGCTCGGAGCGCCGGTCGTCGAGCGGATAGACGTGGTTCTTGATCGCTTCCTGGTCGAAGACGGCCTGCAGCTCCTTGAGCTTCTCCGGATTCTGGGCCGCCAGGTCGTTGGCCTGGCTGAAGTCTTCGCTCACGTTGTACAACTCCCACACGTCCTCGTCGAACGGCGGCAACTGCGGTACCATCACCCATGGCGTCGAGTGCCGCGTCGCCGCCACCCAACCATTGTGATAGATGGCGCGGTTCCCGAACATCTCGAAGTACTGGGTCGTGCGGCGATCGGGTGCCGCCGGATCGTCGAAGGTGTACACCATCGAAACCCCGTCCATCGGGTACTGCACCGTGCCGTCTACCGACTTCGGTTCCGGCAACCCGGCCGCTTCCAGGACCGTCGGCGCGATATCGATCACGTGGTGGAACTGCGAACGCACTTCGCCGTGCGCATTCTTGATGCGCGCCGGCCAGTGAATCACCATGCCATTGCGCGTGCCGCCGAAATGCGACGCGACCTGCTTGGTCCACTGGAACGGCGTGTTACCCGCGTGCGCCCAACCCACCGAGAAGTGCGGGAACGTCGACGCGTCGCCCCAGTTGTCGAGGTGCTTCAAATTCGCGGCGATGTCGGCGATGATGCCGTTCAAGGCGAGTATCTCGTTGTACGCCCCGTCCGGACCGCCTTCCGCACTCGACCCGTTGTCGCCGGCGATGTAGAAGAAAAGGGTGTTATCGAGCTCGCCCATGTCCTCGAGCGCCTGCACCAGGCGGCCGACTTCGTGGTCGGTATGCTCGCCGAACCCCGCGAAGGTCTCCATCTGTCGCCGGAACAGCGTCTTCTGATCGTCGGTCAGCGAATCCCACGCGGGGATTTCCGCCGGACGGGCCGTGAGTTGGGTGCCCGTCGGCACCACCCCCAGCTGCAACTGCCGCGCGAGCGTCTCCTCGCGCAGCTTGTCCCAGCCCTGGTCGAACTTGCCCCGGTACTTCGCGATCCACTCTTTGCCCACATGGTGCGGGGCGTGCGTGGCGCCGGTCGCGAAGTAGATGTAGAACGGCTTGTCGGGTGTCAGCGCTTGCTGGTAACGCACCCACGATACGGCCTGGTTGGTCATGTCGGTCGTGAAGTGATAATTCGGATCGTGCGGCGGCTCGACGCGCGTCACGCCGTCGTAAACGGCCGGCGCCCACTGGTTGGTCTCGCCGCCGATGAAGCCATAGAATTTGTCGAAGCCCGAGCGCGTCGGCCAACGATCGAACGGGCCCGACACCGACGCCTCCCAGGGCGCGGTCTCGTGATACTTGCCGAAGGCCGCGGTGCTATAGCCGTTCAAGCGCAGAATTTCCGCCAGCGGGGTCACGCTGTTGGGCCGCACACCGGTGTTGCCGGGAAACGCGGTGGCCAGCTCCATGATGGCGCCGGCATTATTGATGTGATGATTGCGCCCCGTCAGCAGTGCGGTGCGCGTGGGGGAACAGAGTGCCGTGGTATGGAATCGATTGTACCGCAGGCCCTGCGACGCCAGTCGTTCCAGCGTGGGCGTCTGAACCGGGCCGCCGAAGGTCGACGAATGCCCGAAGCCGAAGTCGTCGATCAACACGATCACGACGTTGGGTGCGTTCTCGGGCGCCTTCACCTCGAAGCGCGGCGGCGGTGTCGCCTTGCGCGCGTCCTTCTCGGTGATGACCGGAATCGGCGGCTCCGCGATCGGTAGAACCGTGCGGTCCATCGTGTACGCCGCACCGGCGGGCGCGGTTGCTTCATCCGCCTTCTTCGCGCACGAGTTGAGAAAGACCGGCAGCGCGAAGAACGCAGCCATAACTACGATGCTTGAGAATCGATTGCGGCACATGGAATTCTCCTTAATTGGGGTCGCGAAAGAGTACACGAGGGCGTGTGTTGTGCGCAACCGCGCACGTTCTAGCGGGTATCGCGGGCCGCGGAGGCGACGCGGGCAACGTCGCGCAAGAGCGCGGGCAAACGATCGAGCGGGAGCATGGACGCGGCGTCGGAGAGAGCGCGCGCGGGATCGGGATGGGTTTCGATGAAGAAGCCGTCGACCGGGACCGCGGCGGCGGCGCGCGCCATCATCGCCGCCAGCGCGGGCTCGCCGCCCGAAGCGGTACCGAGCCCGCCGGGTCGTTGCAGCGAGTGCGTGACATCGAAGATCACCGGGCAGCCCGTCGCGCGCATGCGCGCGAAGCCGCGAAAGTCCACCACCAGGTCGTGATAGCCGAACGACGTCCCCCGCTCGGTTAAGAGCACGTCGCGCGCGCCGGCGGCGCGCGCCTTCTCCACGACGTTCCCCATGTCTTCCGGGGCGAGGAATTGCCCCTTCTTGATGTTGATCGCCTTCCCTGTTTTCCCCACCGCCTCTATGAGGCTGGTCTGACGGGAGAGGAAGGCCGGTACTTGGAGGATGTCCAGTGTCGCCGCTGCCGCGGCGACTTCACTCACGTCGTGCACGTCCGAGAGCACCGGGCACCCCACGCGCGCGCGCACCTTCTCCAGCACGCGCAGCCCCTCTTCGAGTCCAGGGCCGCGAAAGCTCGTCCCCGCGCTGCGGTTGTCCTTGAGATAGCTGGCCTTGAAGACGAAGTGGAACGCGCGCGTCTCCGCCAGCTTGGCGATCGACTCCGCGATCGAGAGCGTCAACTCCTCCGACTCGATGACGCACGGACCGGCGATCAAGAGCGGCTTCTCGCCGTCTCCGACGCGAATCGACCCGATGGACGCGGAGACCGCCACGATGCGCTCGAGACGACGCCTACGCGCTCACGCGGCGGGCCGATGTGGAGTGCGAGTTGCGCTGGGACTTGGCCGCGCGCACGAGGCCGAAGAACAAGGGGTGCGGTCGATGGGGTCGGCTCTTGAGTTCGGGATGGAACTGGGAGGCGATGAAGTAGGGATGTTCGGATAGCTCGATGATCTCGACCAGGCTGCCGTCGGGAGAGGTGCCGGAGAACACGAGTCCGTTGCGTTCGAGGACGTCGCGGTACTCGTTGTTGACTTCCCAGCGGTGGCGGTGGCGCTCGCTCACTTCGGTGGCACCGTAGAGGTCTTCGGCCAGCGTGCCCGGCTTGATCTTGCACGGGTACGCGCCCAGGCGCATGGTGCCGCCTTTCTTGCCGGAGTGGGTCTGCCCCTCCATCAAGTCGATGACGGGATTGGGGCAGTTGGGGCTGAACTCGCTGGAGAGGGCGTCCTTGATGCCGCACACGTCGCGCGCGAATTCGATCACCGCGCACTGCAGGCCCAAACAAATACCGAGGAACGGAATCTCGTTCTCGCGCGCGTAGCGAATCGCGTCCACCTTGCCCGCGATACCGCGCTCGCCGAAGCCGCCCGGCACCAGGATGCCGGCCGCACCGCGCAGCGCCTCTTCGGCGCCCAGCTTCTCGACGTCTTCGGCGTCGACCCACTGGACTTCGACTTTGACGTCGTTCTGGACGCCCGCGTGCGTGAACGCCTCGATGATGGACTTGTAGGCGTCCTGAATCTGCACGTACTTGCCGACCACCGCGATGCGAATGCTCTGCTCGATCGCGGTCATGCGCTGGATCATGCGCTCCCACTCGTCGAGCTCGGGCTCGCGGGCGTCGATGTGGAGCAGCTTCACGATGATGTCGTCGAGGCCTTCGCGGTGGAAATGGAGCGGCACGTGGTAGATCGACGCGACATCGCGCGCTTCGATCACGGCCGGCTCGCGCACGTTACAAAAGAGCGCGATCTTGGCGCGAATCTCGGGACCCAGCGGCACTTCGGTTCGGCACAATAGGATGTCGGGCTGGATTCCGATCTCGAGCAGGCCCTTGACGCTGTGCTGGGTGGGCTTGGTCTTGATCTCCTTGGCGGCCTTGATGTAGGGCACCAACACCAAATGAACGAAGAGGCAGTTGTCGGCGCCCTCTTCGTGGCGCATCTGTCGGCACGCTTCCAAAAACGGGAGGCCCTCGATGTCGCCGGTGGTGCCGCCCACCTCGGTAATAATGACGTCGATGTCGCCGCTGGTGCCGACCGCCTTGATGCGCGTCTTGATCTCGTCGGTGATGTGCGGGACCACCTGCACGGTCTTACCCAGGTAGCCGCCCGCGCGCTCTTTTTCTATGACGGCTTGGTAGACTTTCCCCGCGGTGACGCTGTGCTCGCGGGTGAGATTCTGGTCGAGGAAGCGCTCGTAGTGCCCGAGGTCCAGATCCGTCTCGCCGCCGTCGTCGGTGACGAAGACTTCTCCGTGCTGGAAGGGACTCATGGTCCCGGGGTCGACGTTGAGATACGGGTCGAACTTCTGGAGGGCGACGCGCAGTCCGCGCTGCTTCAACAAGAGGCCGATCGACGCCGCGGCGATTCCCTTGCCCAAGGACGAGACCACACCGCCGGTAATGAAAATGTATTTCATGCGTCCGACCTCGCTCGCTGGTTGCTCATTATGTCGTTCGCGACCCGTGCGTCGAGTCTAGGGACTCTTCGACGAATCTTTCAACGGTTTTTATGTCGGCCGGTACGTCGACGCCGACGGTGGCGTGGCGCGTCTCCACCACCGCGATCTTCATGCCGTGCTCCAGCGCGCGCAATTGCTCCAGGCGCTCCGCGATCTCCAATGGAGTTCTGGGGAGCTTCGCGAATCTGGCCAGCGCCTCGCGGCGGAACGCGTACACGCCCACGTGGCGATAGGCCTTGGCGCCGTCGAAGAGAGCCCCGCTGGGAATGGGTGCACGCGAGAAGTACATCGCGCGGCCGAGCTGGTCGATGACCACCTTGACCACGTGCGGGCTTTGGAGAGACTCGGTGTCTTGAATGGGATGGCAGGCGGTGGCGATGTCGACCTCGGGGTCGCGCGCGAGGACCGCGACCATCTCTTCCACCATGCCGGGGTCGAAGATGGGCTCGTCGCCCTGCAGATTGACGACCACGTCGGTGCGCAGCGTCTTCGCCACTTCGGCCACGCGGTCGGTGCCGGTCTGGTGGGCGTTGCGCGTCATTACCACTTCGCCGCCGAACAGGCGCACGGCGGTCGCGATGCGCGCGTCGTCGGTGGCGATGAGCACACGCGAAGCCCCGCGCACGCGCGAAGCCCCCTGGTAGACCCATTCGATCAGGGGCTTACCGAGGATGGTCGCGAGAGGCTTGCCGGGAAAGCGCGTCGACCCGAAGCGGGCCGGGAGCACGATGGCGAAGGACAGAGATGCGGGGGCCGTTCGGCCGGTGGGTCGTTTCTTCGAAGCGCTAGTTCGCTTCGACAACGCTGACGCGGCGGCGGTTCTTACCGAAACTCTCGAACCTGACCGTGCCGGTGACCTTCGCAAAGAGCGTATCGTCCTTTCCGCGGCCGACGTTGCGGCCGGGGTGAATTCGTGTGCCGCGCTGGCGCACGATGATCGAGCCGGCGGTGATGAACTCGCCGGAGAAACGCTTTACGCCGAGTCGCTGACCGTGGCTGTCGCGACCGTTCTTGGAGCTGCCTACACCTTTTTTGTGAGCCATGCTGTTACGTCCACCCTCACCCGCTGAAATTGGTGAGGCGAATCTCGGTGTACCACTGCCGGTGGCCGTTCTTGCGACGGTAACCCTTCCGGCGCTTCTTCTTGAAGACGATGATCTTGTCCGCGCGCGCGTGCTTGACGATTTCGCCGCGCACCGACTTGCCCGCGACCAGCGGTGCCCCGATCTCGGTGTTCTGGCCGTCGTTCCAAACGAGGACGTCGCTGAAGGTGACGTTGCCCCCGACCTCGGCTTCCATTTTGGGGACGCGGAGGATCGCGTTCGGGGTGGCCTTGAACTGCTGGCCGCTGATTTTCAGGATCGCGTACATGATTGCTCCACTTCGGGTTCCAGCCCGGGCGCACCTTTGGCCGCCCGAGGCAACCGTACATTTGTAATGCATCGAGAAAAAAGTGTCAAGGGCCGGTTTTTGGCCGCCCCGTACGCCCCGGAGCCTATTCCACCGTCCCGCACGCGATTCGGGCCCCGCCCCCACCCAGGGCGGCGGGCTGGTCGGAGAAATTGTCCCCGCCGGCGTGGATCATGAGGGACCGCCCCTTGAGGTCGGCGACCTTGAGCCGGGGCGCGAGTACCGGGAGGGTCGCAGCCCCATCCGCGTCGACGTAGAGCGGCGGCAGGTCCCCGAGGTGCCCGTCGCCGTAGGGACCCAGGTGCTTACCCGTCTTCCCGGGGTCGAAGTGGTTGCCGGCCGCGAGACCGGGCATCATCTTGCCCTCTTTTTCGGCCGGGCCGCAGTGCGCGTGTTCGTGCACGTGGAAGCCGTGCAGGCCCGGCGGGAGATCGCGCAGCGACGGCGTGAAGAGCGCGCCGTGTGCGGTGTCCTCCACCCTGATGGTGCCGATTGCTTTGCCGGGCCCGGCTTCGGTGGCGAGATGGACGGTGACGACGATTTCGTCGGCGATGGCGGCC
>DASPGK010000231.1:0-3793 GCA_035620655.1 Candidatus Krumholzibacteriia bacterium | reverse complement strand
CGACTCGTTGGTGCGAAGGATCTCCGACGCGCCGGTGGCACCGCACACGATGCCGACCGCGAATTGCTCGAGCTCGTCGTCACCGCCTCGGACCGCCTTGACCACGAGCTTGTCGCCGACGCTGAGGGCGGTCGGGTCGCTCTGGGGCAGGAGCTCGATCGCGAGACCCGCCGGCTGCAAGCAGGTCGGATCCTCGCCGCCGTCGCCGACGCGCATGAACGACTTCGCGTGCTTGGTATACCGCTCCTTGAAGACCGTCCCCGGCTCGCGGCTCTCCCAGTCGCGGCGAACCGATTCCGACGCCCCGATCTCTTCGAAGTAGTGCTCGACGTCCTCGTCGGTGAGCTCGATGTCCTTCGGCTTGAGGGTGAGCCACATCGCCATGGTGCCGGTGCCGACCGCGGTCAGGTGCATGACGAGCGACGAGCTGCCCTCCTCCCACTTGTCGAGCTTGCCCTTGGCGCGGCCCGTGCGCCACGCGCCCTTCTGAACGCGGTCGGCCGCGATCGCGCTCTCCGTTTGCGGAAACGACATCCCGCTCGTCAACTCCACCGTCGCCTGCTTGCCTTCCGTGACCTGCGGTTCCCGCGGCATGAGCCACGTGTCGTGGGCCAGACACGGAGCGGCCGCCACCAGTACCAGGATCGTCGCAACGAGTGCTTTCATCGGATCACTCCTTCTAGTAGTCGAAGAACGACGTCTTTCCCCTTCACCGCGGCCACGCGCGTGAGATCGGGACCGTGCACCGATCCCGTCATCGCGCCGCGAATCGGGAAATACAGATCCTTGCCTTTGAGTCCGGTTTCCTGCCCGGTCGCGAGGATCATCTCCTTGAACGATTCGGGCGTGATCGGGGCTTCGTGCGCGTGCATCCGCTTCACCATGCTCTCGATCACGCGGCGTGCCGAGTCCGTTTTGAGGAGCGCCTGGGTCTCCTCGTCGTAGGCGACGTTGGGCTCGAAGATGCTCGCGCGATGCGCGAAGTCCGCGAGCGTGTCGATGCTGTCTTGCAGAATCGAGACGATCTCGCGGCGCGTCTTTGCATCGTAGCGCTGCTTCAAGAACTCGGGCGTGTACGGCTCGACCAGTGCGATCAGCGTGTCGAGGTCGAGCTTGCGGATGTACTGCCCGTTCATCCACAGGAGCTTCTTCTTGTCGAACACGGCCGCCGCCTTGCCGATGCGCTCGATGCCGAAACTCTTCACCATCTCCTCGCGCGGCATGATCTCCTTGCTCTGCGGGTGCGACCACCCGAGCAGCAGGAGGTAGTTGGTCGCCGCGTCGGGGAGGTAGCCGCTCGCGCGCAGGTCGCCCACCGAGCTCGCGCCGTGTCGCTTCGAGAGCTTCGAGCGGTCTTCGGCCAGGATCAAGGGGACGTGCGCGAAGATGGGGTGGGTCGCGCCCAGCGCGTCGTAAATCATGATCTGCCGCAGCGTGTTGGGCAGGTGCTCCTCGCCGCGGATCACGTGCGAGATTTTCATCAGGTGATCGTCGACCGCGGCCGCGAAGTTGTAGGTCGGAAGCCCGTTCGAGCGCAGCGTCACCCAGTCGCCCACCATGTCGTGCGCGAGCTCCATGTCGCCGCGAACGGCGTCGTGGAAGCGCACCACGCCCGCGCCGACGCGAAAGCGAATCGCTTCCGGTAATCCCGTTGCGCGCTTGGCCGCGATCTCTTCGGCCGTCAGGTTGCGACAAGTTCCGTCGTACTGCGGGGGCATCGACGCGGCGGCCGCTTCCTCGCGCTTGAGCTCGAGTTCGGCTTCGGTGCAAAAACACGGGTACGCGCGACCCTGCGCGACCATCTTGTCCGCGACCTCGCGATAGATCGCCATGCGCTCCGACTGGCGGTACGGTCCCACCGGGCCGCCCACGTCGGGGCCCTCGTCCCAGTCGAGGCCGAGCCAGCGCAGGTCTTCGAGCAGCGAGACCTCACTCTCGCGCGTGCTCCGCTCCGCGTCGGTATCCTCAATGCGCAGGATGAAGGTGCCGCCGTTGTGTCGCGCGAAGAGGTGGTTGAAGATTGCCGTGCGCGCGCCGCCGACGTGCAGATAGCCGGTTGGGCTGGGCGCGAAGCGAACCCTCACGTCGGGGAGCTTCGCCATCTAGAGCACGTCCTCGCGCCACTCGCTCAACTTGGGCGCGGCGCCGCGCTCGAGCGTCGCGATCGCTTCGCACGCGATTGCCTCACCGCGTCCGATGGCTCCCTTGCCCTCGAAGGTGGTCGCCTTGACGTTGACGCAATTGGGCGCGACGTCGAGATAGCCCGCGATGGCGGCCACCATGTCGCGCTTGCGGTCGCCCAGCTTCACCGCGTCCGAGAGGACGGTGCAATCGACATTGATAATATCGTAGCCCAGCTCGCGCACCATCCCCGCCACCTTGATCAAGAACTCCTTACTCTCGGCGTCCTTCCACTCCGCCTCCGTGTTGGGGAAGTGCTCGCCGATGTCGCCCAGCGCGGCGGCCCCCAGGATCGCGTCGCAGATCGCGTGCGCGACCACATCCGCGTCCGAGTGGCCCGCGAGGCCCACCTTGGCGTCGTCGAAGTGGACACACCCCAGCATCAACTTCCGCCCCGCGGCAACCGCGTGCACGTCGTATCCGATTCCCGTTCGCGTCATGTTCGTACTCCGTTCTTCAAGATCGCTTCGGCGATTGCGACGTCGTCACGAAACGTCACCTTGATATTGGTCCGCTCGCCGGGGACGGTGTGCACCGTCTCTCCCAGCGCCAGCACGAGCGACCCGTCGTCGCTCGAATGGAATCCGCGCGCCCTCGCCTCGCGGTGCGCGCGGAGAATCAACTCGCGCCTGAACGCCTGCGGCGTCTGCACGCCCGCCACGTGCACGCGATCGATAATCGCGTCGACGCGTCCTTCATAGTCGCGCACGAGCGTGTCGGTCGCGGCGGTCGCGGGGACGACGGCGTCGCGCGTTTCCAGCGCGTCGAGCACGCGCTCGATCAATTGCGACGACACGCACGGTCGCGCAGCGTCGTGGATCAGCACGTGGGTGACGTCGTCCGGCAGCGCGCGCAGCGCGTTGAACACCGACTCCTGCCGGGTCGCTCCGCCTTCGACGAACGCGTGCATCTTTCGCACCGCATCGGGCGGCAGCACCGCCCGCACACCTGCCTCCATGCCCCCCGGCAGCGCAACGATCAATCGAACGACGCGCGTCGAGCGCGCGAGTGCTTCCGCCGACCACGCGATCATCGCGCGGCCCGCGATCGGCGCCAGCTGCTTGGCCTCGCGCTCGCTCCCGGCGACGAAGCGCTCGCCGCTCCCGCCCGCCATGATGAGTGCGGCCGCCTTCATGGCGCTAAAACAGACTGAACTTGACGTAGCGGCCCGGGTTTCGCTGGATGTCCGCCACCAGCGAATCGAGTTCGGCCACCGTCGACTCGAGCCGCGTAATGAAGGTGTCGTCGTTGAGCAACCGGCCCGCGGAGCCTTCGCCCGCGCGCAGCTTGGCGGTGATCTCGCGCAGGTCCTTCGACACTTCGGCCAGGTTGTCGACCGTCGTCTCCGCTTTGCCTCCCGCGCGCCCGATGGCCGCGAGCGATGAGTCGATGGCCGGGTAACGCGTCGTGATCAGGCTGTCGAGCATCGTGGCCGAGCGCTCGAATCGCATCAGCGCCCGGTCGAGGCGGTCCTTGTTGCGCTCCGTCATCCCGCGCACGTTCTTGCTCGCCTCCGCGAAGTCGTTGACGCCCTCTTGCAGGCGTCCGTCGCCGGAGAGCGAGACCGCGATCTCGCGCAGGTGCCGCGAGGTGGTTTCCACTTCGTCCAAAA
>DASPGK010000230.1:0-12575 GCA_035620655.1 Candidatus Krumholzibacteriia bacterium | reverse complement strand
CAGAGAATCGATCACGTTGTAGGTCGCTTCGGTTACTTCGAACACCGGCCCCACCGGGCGGCACCCCTGCGACACGATGACGTCGACCGTGATGGCGCCCGCGAACGCCACCCCCACCAACCCCTCGCGCACCACGGTCTCGTTGAGGAACAGGACCGTCTCGCCCGGCTGGCGCGCACCGCTGGCCATGCCGCCGATGACCGGGATACCGTCATACTCCTGATTGATGGCCTTGAGCACCCCGTCCATGGGCGTCGAAAACGGATCGGCCAGTATCACCGCGAACTTGGTGCCAAAGGGAACGTCGTGGAACGAGCACAGCGACCCCGGATTGAGCGCGATCTTCAGGAGGTCGCGCTTGGGAATCGCGAACGCATCGATCTCGACACCGGGCAGTTGGGCGGCCACCACCGCCAGCGCGGGCTGATCCTCGATCTCATGAGCCGGACCGATCACACCCTCTCCGGTGCAACCGACCAGCACGCGCGCACCGATGGCACGCTTGAGGTTCGCAGCCAGCGTCTCCGCGCGCGGCGCGAGCGCCGCGTTGACGAACACGAAGGCGACATCGGCGTGCTCACCCAAACGATCGAGCACGGCCTTGCCGGCGTCGCGCAAGAGGACGTCGACGTTGGAGCTGGTGACGGCTACGGACGCGAAGCGCATATCACCGACTATAACGCGCAATCGTGCCGTTGTCACCGACCACGATTACGTCGCTGGCCGAAGCCCCCCACACCGAGGTCATGTTGAAGGGCAAATTGCTCAAGTCGGAAATACGCACCCAACCGCTTCCCGATCGAACCAGGATCGTCGCGGCGTCGCCGGTGGCAAACCCGCTTTCGGTCGATGCCGCCCACACCGAGAGCACGTCGTGGATGGGGTCTTGGTACGGGATCGTCCACGACGTCCCGTTCCAGTGATAGATGAGCCCGCCTGCGTGCAGCGGCGCCTCTCCCGCCAGCGAAGCCGCCTGCAGGAACTCCGCGCCCACGAAGATGTCGCTGCTCGAGGAACCGTGGATAGCGTGGTAGTTGTTGACGCGAGAGAGGTCGATGGTCACGAGCTTCCACTGGAGACCGTTCCAGTTGAACGCGCGCGACTGCGCCCCCACCACGTACACGTTGCTCGCCGACGCCCCCCACACGCTCAGCAAGGAGTCGGTGACGCTGGGTACCGACGCGTCGATCCATGCGCCGCCTTGGGAGCGGAGAATCAGGCCGCCCGCGCCCACCGCATACGCCTCGCCGGTCGGTAGCACGTACACGTCGTGGAGATCGAAACCCGGGCCTTCGCTCGAAGACGTCCACGACGAGCCATCGAAGCGAAGCACGACGCCGCCCCGCCCGACCGCGACGAGATCGCTCGACGAGTTGCCGTGCAGCGAGCGCAGGTGGTTCGTCGTCCCGCTCGTCATCCGCCGCCACACCCCGTCTTGCAGGCGCAGCACGGTGCCGTGATCGCCAACCGCGAAGGCGTTCCCGGCGGCATCCGCCCACACGTCTTCCAGGTCGAAGGTGAGGCCCTCCGGCGCGTGCGTCCACTCCGACCCCGATAACTCCAGAATCGTCCCGTACTGCCCCACCGCGAACACGCGCCCGTCGACGCCGAAAACGCCGTCCAGCTCTTGGATGCTGGAGTTCACCATCGGATCCCACGCCAGCCCGTCCCAATGGAAGACGCTTCCGTTCTGCCCGACCGCGTACACGTCGCTGCCGCTCACACCCCACAGATCACTCGAGAACAGCGACGATCCCACGTCGATCGGCGACCACGACACGCCGTCGAAACGAATCGCCGCGCCGTTGCCGCCGACCGCGAAGATCTCATCGGGTCCGGTCCCCCAGACGGCACTCAGCGCGAAGGTGGCCGGGGTCGCCTCCACGCTCCACGATGTCCCGTCGTAGTGAAACAGATTCCGCCCCAGCCCGGTCGCGTACACATTGCTCGCCGAGCTTCCCCACACGCCGTTGAGCGCGACACCGAACTGTTCCGTGGTCATCGTGGTCCAGGATACGCCGTTGTAATGGAGTACCGTCCGGTCCAACCCGACCGCGAAAACGTCATTGGGCGACGTGCCCCACACGTCGAGGAGATACAAACCGGTTCCGCTGTCTTGCGCGGTCCAGGTCGATCCGTTGTAGACCAGCACGACACCGTCGTCGCCGACTGCCACGACGTGGCTGGCCGACGTTCCCCAGATCGCGTTGAGGTTCGCGGTGGTGGGTGTGATCGTCTTGCGCCAGGTGGTACCGTCGTAGCGCAACACGACGCCGCCGGTCGCGGTCGCAAAGAGATTGTCGGCCGAGGGGCCCCACACGTCGGAGAGCGACGCCCCTTGGGCGACCGGCGCCATCCACCGCCATCGGGCCGCGGTGGGAACGGGATTGACCGGGGGAGAGGAATCGGGGGAACTCGAGCACCCAAGCACGGCCAGGATGGTCGCCGCGGCCAACGAACGAAGCACCGAGTCTGCGAGCGAGGATGAATGGAAAGGCACGGGGTCTCCGACAGCGGGGCGTTCGCGTATCAATTTACTACGAAACGCTGCCGCCGCGCAACGCGCTCAACCGATCTCGGGCGCGGGGGCGAGATCGCGCGCGCGACGCGACGCCTTTCGCTTCACCCACGCGGTGAAGCGTCGCAACTGCCACGACAGTCGAATGCACCCCGTGTAGACGGCCGGGCTGATCAGGAGGAGGAGTATCGTACTCGACGTCAGCCCGCCGATGGTCGCGAGCGAGAGATTTTCCCAGATGTCCTTGTCGGCGGTCTCATTCATGTGGACCAGCAGCGGCGCCAACCCGACGATGGTGGTCCCGCTGACCAGGAGGATCGAACGCAGGCGAACGCGGGATCCGCGCGCGACCGCCCGCTTGAGCAGCTCGACGCGTTCTTCCTTGGGCAGAACCCACAAGTCGCTGCCTCCCACGTGCCTGCGCAGCGGCGGGAACAGCGACGTGGACAGCTCGGGATCGCGCCCGAGCTTCGACTTGAGGATCAACGTCGCTTCGACGCGGTAGCGGGTGACGAGCAGAATCGCGTTGTTGACCGCGACCCCGAACAGCAGCACCAGGCCGATGCGTGCGGACGAATCGAACACCGAGTGGGTGAGCCAAAAGATGACGAAAACGCCCACCAGCGACATCGGGATCGCAAGAAGGATCAAGAACGGGAGGGACAGGCTCTCCAGCATCGCGGCCAGCACGATGAAGATGAACGCCGCCGCGAGCCAAAGCGCGAGTCCTATTTCCTCTTCCTCTTCTTGGGTGAGGAACTCCTGGCGCGCCTCTTCGGCTTTGTAGCCGTACGGGAGCTGGATGCCCGCGAGCACGTCCTTGATGTACTTCTGACGCATCTGGTCGGTGCCCAGATACTCCCAGTTGACGTGGGTGGTGTACTTCTGGTTCTCGCGTGTGATCGAGCGCGAAACCTCGCGCGTCTCCAATTCGATCAATTCGCCCAGGCGGACCTGCTCGCCGGCCGGGTTGCGCACCACCAGCTGTGCGATGTCGGCGTAGGAGATGTTTTCCGCGTCCATGTAGGACAATTGGACGCGTTCCTGGTCGCCCTCGATCAGCATGGTCCAGGGGATATCGACGCCCAGCATGCGCCGCACCTGGGCGGTGAGATCGGTGACCGTGAGGTCGTGCGCGGCCAGGCGCTCGCGTTTGATGCGAATCACCATCTCTTCCTGGCGGATGCGCTCCCATTGCGCGCCCGTGGTGACACGCGCGTTGCGCACGCGGCGGTTCTTCTCGATGCGACCGAGCGCGCCGTCGGCAATCTCGTTCAGTCGTTTCGAATTGTAGCCGGTGATCTTAACCAACGAATTCAACGCCGACCCGCCGAAGGCGCCCTTGAAGTACGGTCGATCGGAGAAGCCGCGAATGAACACGCTCGACCCGCCGGTGACGTCGGCCTTGGCGATCAATAGCTCGCGCCAGTAGAACGGAAGCGGGGTCGTGCGCAGCTCTTCTTCGAATTCGACGCGCATGATGGCCTGGTTGCCGAACGCGCGCGAGCTCATGCGCACGCCCTCGGGTGCCGGGAGCAACTCCTCCTCGAAGTCGCGCAGCGTTTCCGACGTCAGCTCCAGGTCGGTGCCGGACGGCATCTCGAGGTAGAGAAACAGCTCCTCCTCTTCGGGGAAACGCCAGAAGCCGCCCTTGACCACCTTGGTGTCGTACACCCACCAGGCGCCGACGAAGATTGCGAGAGCGAGCGGGACCACCACATACCAGCCGCGCTGCAAGCCGTGATAGAAGCGATCGATCCGCGTGACCTTATCCTCGGTCGCGGGGGGCTCCGCGATCAGGCGGTCCAGCTCGTCGGGGTCGACGACGTCGCGCGGGCCGTCGGGCAGCCGGCTCACCAGCGGTCGCGCCCACACGCGATGCAGCACCATGGGCACCCAACCGAACGCGACGAACAGCGACGCGACCATCGCGGTGGTCACCGAGACCGCGAGCGGGATGTAGTACAGCGCCAGACGACCGGAAAGGAACACGAAGCTCACGAAAACCACGATGGACGTGAGTGTCGTCGCGAGCGCGGGATTGGCGATGTCGCGCGTGCCGTCTAGGATTGCATGGTAGGCGACTTCCAGCTTCGCGCGCCGCGAGAGTCCGAGGGCGTTGGCGCGCTCGAGCGCGTCCAGGCGGCGGTGGATGGATTCGAGCACCAGGATGCTGTTGTCGACGATCATGCCGAAGCTCACCGCGAGCCCGCTGATGGTGATGAAGTTCACCGAGATGCGCAGAAAATAGAACATCGAGAGTGAGATCAACGTGGCGAACACGATCGATGCCGTCACGATCGCGGTGAGCTTCACGCGCCGCACGCTCACGACCATCATCACGAACAGGATGGCGAGAATGACGAACGACCGATAAATCAAATCGCGAAGCTTGTCCTCGAGTTCCTGGCCCTGGTCCTCGTCGATGTGGAAGTCGATGGGGGCGGGTACGTTGGCGCGAATCGACGGCAGCGCCTTGCGCAGGTCGCGGCTCACGCCCACCGCGTTGGAACCGCTGCGTTTGTCGACCGAAACCTGCACCACGTTCTTCCCGTTGGCGCGCACGAAGTAGACGGGGTCTTCGAAGTCGGCGCGCGCCTCGCCCAGCATGCCGAGTGTGAAGCTCTGCCCGCCGCGACGCGCCACCGTCGCCTCCGACAGCTGCCGCAGGCTCACCGGGCGACGCAGCGCGACCAGGCGTTCGAGTCCGTGCTCGCGGACGGTTCCTGCGCCCTCGAACTCGTCGAGGCGGTCCACGCCGCGAAACACCTCATCGGCGCGGATGCCGTAGAGCTCGAGCAAGCGCCGGTCGAGGACGATCTTCACCAGCGGCCGCGCACCGCCCAGGACCTCGGCGTCGGCGACACCGTTGATCGCGATCAACTGCGGAATCACCCATGTCTCGGCTAGTTCGCGCAATTCGTTGGGCGACAGCGACGATTCCAAGCTGAATGTGAAGAAGTCCTCGGTGCGAAACTCCTCGGGGACGAAGGGG
Organism: Candidatus Krumholzibacteriia bacterium; assembly: GCA_035620655.1. Lineage (GTDB taxonomy): Bacteria > Krumholzibacteriota > Krumholzibacteriia > WVZY01 > JAKEHA01 > JAKEHA01. The sequence goes on along the minus strand of DASPGK010000230.1, from coordinate 7,062 downwards.
AGGATCTGCGGCTGCGACGCGCCCAGCGGGAGGTTGCGCCGCACGTCGCCCAGCTGTTCGTTCAAGTCCAGACGCGCGAAGTCGATCTCGACGTCGCGGCGGAACGATATCTCGACGGTGGAATTGCCGGCGCGGCTGGTGGACTCCAGCTTCTCGACCCCGTGGACGTCCTGCACCGCCTCTTCGATGGGGATCGTGATCGAGCGCTGCACGGCTTGCGGCGAGGCGCCGTTCCAGCCGGTGCTGACCGTCAGCGTGGGCAAGTTGACGTCGGGTACGGCCTCGATCTTGAGGCGCGGGATCGAGTACGCGCCCAGCACGACGAACGACACGAAGATCATCCACGTCGTCACCGGGAAGCGCACGCAGAACTTGGTCATGCCTCGGGCCTCCGGATGCGGTGGCAGAGCATGTACATCACCGGCGTGTACAGGAGCGTCAGAGCCGTGGTCAGCGTCAAGCCGCCGATGATGGTCAGCGCCAGCGGGCGCTGGAGCTGCGCGCCGCCACCCAGCCCGATGGCGAGCGGCACCATGGCGAGAATCGCGGTGGCGCTGTTCATGATGATGGGGCGTGCTCGCAGCCGGCACCCTTCGTGGATGGCCTTCCACCCGTCCATGCCGCCCGCGCGTAACTGGCGAATCGTGTCGGTCTTGACGATGGCGTCGTCGACCGCGATGCCGAGCAGTGTGATCAATCCGATCAACGAAAGAATGTTGACCGACGTCCCCGTGGCCAGCAGCGCGATCACGGTGCCGGCCGCGCCGATCGGAATCGTCATCGCGATGTGGAGCGGATCGACCAGCGATTCAAACTGGGCCGCGATGATCATGTACACCAGCACGGTCGCGAGCAAGAACGCCCACAGGAGGTCGCGGAAGCTGCGGTTCATCTCGGCGCGCTCGCCGCTCTGCACGATCTTGACGTCGGCGGGAAGGCCGAGGCGTTCCATGACGGCGTTTGCCTCGCGCCAGGCGTCGTCGATGGAGCCGTCCGCGACCTGGCCCGACACCGTCACCATGCGGCGCTGATTCGCTCGCGTGAGTTCGCGCACCGGCTGCTCCTCGTCGACGGTGACGAAGCGCTTGAGCGGCACCATCTCCCCGCCCGCCACCGACACCGGCGACGTCAGCACGCCGGCCAGATCGCGTCGCTCGTCCTGGGGAAAGCGCACCGCGATGTCGATGCGCTTCTCGATCTCATTGAACGTGGTGGCTTCGACGCCGGCGATGCGGTTGCGCACGTCGCGCGCGATCACGTCGGGGTCGAGCCCGGCTCGCAAGATCTCCTCGGTGTCCAGGTGAACGACCAAGTTGGGCGTGTCGAGTACGCGGTCGGCCTGGAGGTCGCTCAAGCGCCGTGAGCCGGACAACGCCACGACGATTTCCGCCGCCGCCGTCACCGCGTCTTCGGGACGCTCGGCGATGACACCCATGCTGAAGGGGGCTTCGTCGGTCGCGAGCACCTCGGCGAGCCCGGCGCCTTCCTCGCGAAACGCGAAGCGCACGCCGGGCATCTCGGCGATCTTGAGTGCCACCGCCTCTTGCAGACGGCGTGACGTTTCGTACGCGTCGCGCGACGATTCCGCGATGATGCGCATGCGCGCGGTGTTGGGCGCGGTGTAGTCCTTCATCGCCGCCAGTGTGCGCTCGGTGGTTCCAACCTGGGTGAACACGTTGACCACGCCGGCCTGCGTGCTGATCCAATCGGCCAGATTGGCGGCAGCCACCGACGTTTCTTCCAGCGGAGTGCCGGTCGGGTACTCGAGCTCGAGCCGCAGATCACCGCTCGTGCGCTCGGGCATCAAGCTGCGCGGGATGCGTGATCCAATGAACCCGCATACGATCAAACCCACTACCAGTGCCGCCATCATCGACCTGGGACGCCGCAGCGCGTTTTCCAAGACACCGTGGTAGACGCGGTAGAAGGCGCGGAAACCCTCGTCGGTCCATCGAAACAGACCGCGCCTGGCGCCGCGCTGGGGCTTGAGGAAGCGCGAAGCCAGCATGGGCTGCAAGAGCATGGCGGCGAAGATTGATACCGTGAGCGCGATGGTGACGGTCAGGGCCTGGTCGCGGAAGAAAGCCCCCGCGATACCCGGCACGTACACTACCGGCAGGAACACCGCGACCGTGGTGAGCGTGCACGCGATGACGGCGTTGCGCATCTCCTTGGTGCCCTGCTCGGCCGCCTGCGCGATGACCCGGCGCGTCTCGATGTCGTTGGGGTCGAAATCCTTTTTCGCTCCCAGCTTCTCCTCGACGTGACGGTTGATGTTCTCGATCACGATGATGGCATTGTCGACGAGCAGGCCGGCCGCGAACGAGAGTCCGCCCAGGCTCATCAGGTTGAGTTTGACCTTGCCCAGGTACAAGAACACGAAGGTGATCAGGAGCGAGACGGGAATCGACACGCCCACGACGAGCGGGCTACGCACGTCGTTCAAAAATAGGAACAGCACCAGAAACGCCAGCGACGCACCGATCACGAGCGACCAGGCCAGGCTCGAGAACGAAGCCCGTACGTAGTCGGCGTCGCGGTAGACGTACTGGTACTGGAAATCGCCGTAATCCTCGGCCAGGACGCCCAGCGCGCGGTCGACCTCGTCGGTCACTTGTATGGTGTTGGCCTCGGGCTCCTTATAAATGAGAAACGACACCACCGGGTGGCCGCCCAAGAGTGTCACCCCTTCCGGCTCCTTGATGGTATCGACGACGCGCGCGACGTCGGCGATGCGCACCGGCGACTGGCCGGGTCGGGTAATGTCGGTGGCGGCGATCTCGTCGATCGAGCCGTACTCGCCGTCGATGCGCAGGCTCATCTGCAGCGGCCCCTGTTTGATCTTGCCGCCCGGGAACGACACGTTGCTGCGCACCAGGGCGCTCTGGATCTGCTCGACGGTGATGCCGTAGATCGCCATCTTGCGCGCGTCGGGCTCCACCAGGATCTCGCGAATGGAGCCGCCCACCACTTCCGCCTTGCTGATGCCGTCGACCTGCTGCAGCGCGGGCTTCAAGACTTCCTCGCCGAACTCGGTCAGCTGCTCGATGGGCGCGTCGCCCTCCAGGGTGAGAATGCTAATGGGACGCGAGGTGGGATCCCAGCGCAGGATTACGGGACGCTCCGCGCTCTCGGGAAAGTCCTCGCGAAACGCCACGCGGTCGACGGCCTCGCGCAGATGGAGATTGGCGAAGTCCATCTGTGTGCCCCACTCGTACTCGACCGTGATCATGGAAACGCCCTCGCGCGTGCGCGATACCACGCGGCGTACGCCGGAGAGCGCGGTGACGACTTCCTCGAGGGGCTCGGTGACGAGGCGCTCGAGGTCCTCGGCTGGGATGTCCTCGTACGAAGTGACGACGGTGAGGCGCGGGTACGTGATCGACGGGAGGAGATCGACCGGGATGCGCTTGAAGCTCACCACGCCCACCAGCATCAGCGCGACGAACAGCATGCTGATGGCGACGGGACGGTGGATCGCGAAACGAATCATTCGCTGCCCTGCGCCGAAGTGACCCACGGGTCGCCGGACGCCACCGTCCGGCGCACCTTGATCTTGGCGTCGTGCGCGAGCGTCAAGTGGTCGGAGACGACCACACGGTCGTCGGGCTCCAAGGTGCCGCCTTGCAGCACGCCGGTGATCTCGACCATGTGGTCGTTGCTGGCCCCGACCTCGACGTAGAGCCACTTGGCGCGGTCGCCTTCCACCTTGAATACCAACGGGCGCCCTTCGCGCGTGAGCACGGCTTCGCGCGGGACCAGCAAGCGGTCCTCGAAGCGCTCGCCCGCGATCAGCGCACGCGCGAACATGCCGGGGCGCATGCGGCCGTCGCTGTTCTTGAGGCGCATGAGGACCTGGCAGGTGCGCGTCTCGCGGTTGAACTGCGGGCTGACGACGTCCACGCGCGCGGGGATGGTGTCGCCCAGGGCGGGAATGGCGAGGATGGCGGTACCGCCGGGCGCGATCTTACCCACGTCGGCTTCGAGCACGCCCACCTCCGCCTCGATGTTGACGTTGTCGACCAGCGTGAAGAGCACCTGGTTGACCATGAGCTGCTCACCCGTACTCAACGTGAGCCCGCTCACCACACCGTCGAAGGGCGCGCGGACCTCGGTTCGCTCCAGGTTCAAGCGCGCGCGTTCCAGATCGGCGCGCGCGACCGACACGCCGCTGCGCGCGGCCGCGATCTCGACCCGGAACTTCCCTTCCTTGAGCGCCTGCACGTCGAGGCCGATCTCGCGCGCGAGCCTTTCTTCGCGCGTGATCTTGCCGCTCTTCTCCAAGCGTTCGAGGTCGGCGAACTGGTCGCGCACTTCCTTGGCCTGCGCCACCACCGTGTCGACGTCGGCGTCCTCGATGGTGAGGAGACTCAGCGCCTGCAGATAACGTGCACGTGACTCCTCGAGAGCCATCTCGTACTCGCGGTCGTCGATCTTGACCAGGAGCGCGCCGCGCTTGACGGCCTGGCCTTCCTCGGCCCCGATGCGCATGATCTTGCCCGCCACCTCGGCGCGGATCTCCGCGGAGTGGCGCGCGCGCAGTTGACCTTCCGCGATGACCGGCCGCACCAAGTCCGCGCGGATCGCGCGGGCCGCGTTGACGTTGATCGCGCGCTCCCTGCGCTCGGCCTTGGCACCGCTGGTATCCGCCGACGCGTCGGCGTCTTGACTCTGTCCGAAGTTTTCGCCGTCGCTCTCCATGGAGCCCTTGGCGTTGGCGAGCGAAGTCGAGTCGGTGGCGGTGGAATCGGCGGCGCCTTGCGCGTCGCCCTTCTTCCCACACCCGAGGACCGCGCCCACCAGCAGCGCGATCGCGACGAGCAGAATTCGGAACATCACGGGGCGTCCTCTCCTCTGGGTCGACTTGGAGCGACGCCGGCGTCGCGCACATCCCGCGCGACGCCGGCGTCGTAGTTACACGAGTTGGCGTGTCGGCGGTCCACCCGCCGACGCATGCTGCCGTTTCTAGCGGGCGGCGAGAACGTCGCCCTCGAGCTTGTAGCAGATGACCGCCATCGGCTCCGGCTCGTCGGCCTCGTCGTAGAGACCCTGGACGCCCTGCGCCGACATCGCGGCCTGCAAGAAGCTCGTCACCACGTACAAGCGGTCCTTTTCGAACACGTACAGGTCCTCGAGCGGGTTGCCTTGTCCCTGCAGTGTCACCTGCTTGACGAACTGACCCTCGGGGTTGAACACGTCGAAGGTGCCCAGCGTTCCCTGGGCCAGGTTGCGCGCGCCCGCGCTCGAGAGCACCCACAGCGAACCGTCGTCGCGCAGGTAGATGCTGTCGATGTCCTTGTTCATATCGTTAATGACGACCTTGCAGTTGGGAATCATCTTGGCCCAATGGCTGAACATGCGGTTCATGAAGTCCTTCTCGTCCGCCGTCCGCGCCACGTGTTTGTACTCGCGGGTGATCACCTTGTCGATCTTGCCGGTCTTGTCGTACACCGTGATCTCGTAGTTGTCGAACGAGTTGCACGCGTACACCTTGCCGTCGGGGCCGACTTCCCAGCGCCGCTCGAAGGTGTCCCAGGAGGCGTCGTTCATCTCCGCCGACGCCATGCTGATGACGTTCTCCTTCTTCGAGTACTCGGCCAACTGCTTGCCGGTGGGATCGATGGAGGTCAGGAAGCTGGCACGCGACCACTTGTTGTTGGCTTGGTCGAACTGCTGGCGCGCCATGTACAGGACGATGTTCCCACCGCGCGAGTCTCCGCCCTGGATCAGCTGGAATCCGCCGTCGGGGGCTTGCGGGATGGCGTGCTCGCCGGACGGCTGCCCGTCCTTGGTGAGCTGGACGATCTTGCCCGGCATCATCTGGATGACCGCAACCTTGTCGTCCTTGGTGAAGAACATCGACGAGGGCATGCGGAACTCGCCGGGTCCTTCGCCCTCGCGGCCGATCGAGCGGACGAACTCGCCGTCCTTGGTATAGATCTTGGCCTCGTTGAGCTGGCTGTCGAGCAGGTAGACCTGACCGGTGGCGTCGATGTCGATATCGCTGATGACGCCGAAGAACTCCTCCTCGTCCTCGGAGTCACCGCCCAGGCGCCACAATTCGGGCAGCTTGATGGTGGCCGATTCCGAGAAGCCCTTGGCCGGGCTAGTTACCGTCTTGGCACCATTGGCGCCCGTTGAGACCTTGCCCGCCCAGGTACCGGCGTGACCGACCGCGCTCGTGATCAGAACGGCGACGGTCACCACCAACGTTATCGCGAGGACTCGCCACGCCAGGACGAGCCGGTTCGATATGCGCTCACGCTTCATGGGGATCGGTTCTCCTTCAGGAAATGGGTATGCAAACCGGTGGATGCGGTACCTACGATGCGCACCGGGCGGGGGTTCCATCAATTCACGCCCGGCGTTGCCCCATCTACCCGGCGGCCCGCGGACTATTCGGGAGGCACCCGACGGCGGCGACCATTGTAACCCCTTGATGCCCCTGGGGCAACCGGACCAACCGAGACCTAGATCCGCCCCTTGTCGAGCGGCAGCACCCCGGCCATGTCACCGATCACATTGACGATCTCCGAATTGGCCGGCACCACGACCTGGGTGTTGTCTTTTAGGGAGGTTTCCATGGTTTCGAGCCGCTTCAGGAGCTGGGCGTTCCCGACGAAGTACCGGTTGGCCGCCTCGTTGACCAAACGGATGGCCTCCGCCTGCCCTTCGGCCTCCAGGATGTTGGCCTGGCGGACCCCCTCGGCCTGCTTGATGGCCGCGCGCTTCTGGCCGTCGGCCGCGGTCTCGGCCGCGGTCGCGAAGTCGACCGCCGCGATCTTCTCGTTCTCCGCCTTGACGATCTTGTTCATGGTCTCCTGGACGTCTTTGGGCGGGTCGATCTGCTTGAGCTCGGCGCGCACGATCTCGATGCCCCAGTTGTGCGTCTCCTTCATCAAGACCTTGAGCAGTTCTTCGTTGATGCGCCCGCGCTCGCTGTTGGCCGACTTGAGCGTCATGGTACCGATGATGTTGCGCAGCGTCGTGCGCGCCAGATTGACGATCTGGTACGTCACGTTGTTCACGTTGTACTGCGAATTGCGGACGTTCTCGGCGTCG
>DASPGK010000229.1:0-3694 GCA_035620655.1 Candidatus Krumholzibacteriia bacterium | reverse complement strand
GCAAGACCGCGCATTCGCGCCGCTGCAAGCAGCGACGCACGCGGCCTCAAATCGAAATCAACTTGAGCTCACGCACACTATCCGAATTGTCAAAGAACATGCGAGCATGGGGACAGTGCCCCGTGCCCGAAAGACTTTAGGAATTCGATCCGAGATTGAAATCGGGATGAATTCGCTGAGGTGCCGCTCAATATACCCCGGGTTTGCAAGGGGTGTCAACGGGGAATTTTCGAAGAAAATCGGGGTCGTCACGGGACCCCGAGTGAAATCGTAACCCGATTCCGCTCATCCGGTTATGGCGCTTCGCCGGGCCCCGCCGCCGGACCGGCAACGGCCCCGGTCAGGGCCGTCCCCGCCACCCGGTGCCCGTGGTAGTTCCAGTGCGCCCAATGGAGACGCTCGCCCGTTGCCCGCGACCGCTCAGCGAAGCGGTCGAAGAGCGGGATCACCATGAAATCGCTGCTGTCCGCCATCGCCGAGAAGTCGCGCTCGAAGAAGCTCGGATCGAACGTCGCATCGACGGCGCGCAGCTGCTCGACGCGCTCGTCTTGGTACACCGCCGGTACCGACATCAGCGCGAACACAACGCCGCGCTGTGCGCACATGCGCGCCATGTCGGCGACGATGCGCTTGTGGAGCGCGTAGTTCGCGGCGTATTGCGAGTCCGGGTGCGCGGTCATGAGCGTGTGCATGCGCGTGAACCGCTCCGTCGGTCCCACCATGTCGGGAACGTCCACGCGCGGATTGTCACTCGCGCGCTTGGCGTTGACGCGATCGACCACGAGTGAGATCAACGCGGAGTGCTGCTTGAGCGGATTCAGGAATTCGCGAAACCGAAATGCTCGCGACGTGCGAAACGACGTGTCGAGCACGAGTGAGTCGTGGTGGATCGCGAAGAACGGGCGCAGTCGATGGGGCGCGGTGACGGGGCTCGCGTCGGCGATGTCGTTGTGAGGCGTGAACAGCAGCACGACGACGTCGGGCGCGCACGGCAAGACGTCGCGCTCGAGCACGATGCGCTCTTCCGCGGCGCTCATACCGGAACGCCCGAAGCTCATGAACTGGTAGCTGCCCCCGCCGCGCGCACCGGCAGCGCGCTCGGCGACCGCCGCGAGCGTCGAGTCCAGCTCGACCTGGAACGCTTCCACGTAGCTGTCGCCCAACACCGCCACCCGGCGCACGCCCGCCGGCTTCGCGCGCGTGCGCTCGTAGTCGCGCCACCCGAGCGCGTTGATGCGCCCGGAGACGGGGTGGTCGTTCTCCTCCCAGCACCAGTACTCGCGCCCCGGGGTGAAGCGCCAGCCGATCAGGGCGTCCTTCTCGGTCCAAGAGACGCGCGCGTTGAACGCGTGCGTCGTCCGAAGAACGACCTCGACCGCGCCGAACGCGACCGCGAGCGAGCACAGAGCGAGCACGAACGATTTCATCACGCGGTCCCCGCGGGCGCTCGCGCGGCGCCCCGCGTCGCGTACAGGAGCGAGAGGAACCGCTCCACCGCGGCGTCCCAGTCGAAGCGGTCCACCTCGCGCAGCGCGTTCGCGGCCAGGGCGGCGCGCAGCGCGGGCGAATCGATCATGCGCGCGATCGCGGACGCGAACCCGTCGACGTCGCGAGGTGCCACCACCAGCGCGGTGCGCTCGTGGAACGCGAAGTCGGCCACGCCGCCGATGTCGCTGCACACCACCGGCGTACCGCACGCCATTGCTTCGACCACGGGGTTGTTCCAGCCCGCGTGCCACTGCGCGTCGACGAAGAGGTCGGCGCGCGCGTAGCACGCCGCCATCTCCGACTGCGGAATGCCGCGCCCGTGGTAGGTCTCCAGCACGACGCGCGGGTGCGCGAATCGCACGCGCTCGATCGCGTCGGTGACGGTTCGGGTCCCCTTGTGCTCGCGCGGATCGCCCGAGCACAGCACGACGAACGCGTCCGACGGCGCGCGCGCACCAGCCACCGGATGGAACAACTCGCGGTTGACCCCGCCCAGGACCAGTTCGCTCTCGAGCGACAAGTTGTCCGCGAGCCAGCGCTGGATCCAGGTCGCGTTCGCCACCATCAGGAACGGCATCTGTAGCGCGCGCTTGAGCGAGAGCGTGCGGCCTTTGCGGGGCCACACGATCTTGGGGTTCCACTCGCGCAGGCGGTCTTTTTCATAGAGCTCGAGAATATAGAAGACCTTCAGCCGCGCGCGGGCGCGGCGAACCAAACGATAATCGGGGGGATCGTTGAAGACCACGACGTCGAAGGAGGCGCGGAACAACTCGGACGTGGGAAGCACGCGCGCGCGGCACTCCATCCACGTGCACGCGGTTCCCTGCGGGTGGAACACTGTGACGTCTTCGCCCCGGTCGACGAAGCGGTTGGCGAACTCGAGGATCCGGCGGATCCCTCCGTACAGTCCGAGATGGGGTTCGACGAACGCGATCTTCATGATTGCCGGGCTCGCAGGCGCACAAAAGGCGAAGGGGCGCCGCACCGCGACGCCCCTTCGCTAAGCCATCGATGCTCCCAACCTAGCGCGAGAACACCTTGTCCAGGAACCGCAGGTAACCGATGTCGACCGTGCCGCACACGTAGTTCTTGCGGCGATAATCCCACGGCTCGATGTCGGCGTACGTGATGCCGCCGACGAAGTTCTGCTGGGTGCGCTCGAGCATGCGCAGGATGATTTCGAGGCTCGGCCGCGGCGTGCGAATGCGAAGCTTCGGCACCTGTCCCCACACCACCTGCGAGGAATCACCGACCAGCATCCACGACGTGACGCTGTCCTCCTCGACACGCACCAGGTGGGCTTCGATCGCGTACTTGTTGCCGATCATCTTTCGAAGACCATCGGTGTTGTTCCACTGGAAGTTGATCATCTCGCCGTTGACGAAGTCCGCGGGCGGGACGAAGTTGGCGGCGTCCGACGTGCGTGGAAACGCGATCGGCTTGTCGCTCGCGATCACGATCGAGTCGGTCGGCGTCACGACGTTGATACACAGGAAGTGCACCATGGGGCTGAACTGCTTGACGACGTTGAAGGTGATGCCCTCGGGGTCGCCCAGCGAATCGACCTTGGCGGCGATCCCGTTGCCCACGATGAACTCGGTCATGTTGCTCTGCTTGACGACCAGGAACTCGCCAAGTCCGTCGACGATTTCCGGGTCGACGATCTTGTACTTGAACTCGGGGCTGATGACCTCGCCGTAGACGGCCTCACGCAGCGTCGCCTCCACGTACGGGTCGACGGGCGCTTCCTCTTTATTGCATCCCACGAGGGACGCGACCGCGACGATCGCGCACGCCGCACACAGCTCTCGCATCATCGGTGAACCTCTCCTAGGCAATCAGGGATGGCCCGGTCCCCGGCCGTGCGAACCGCGGGAGCAGGCGCCGTATGGGTGTTTCGGGGTCGCCGGTGGGTGGTTTGGGCGACCAGTAGCGCGGTACCTTATCACCGGGTCCTGGCGGTGTCAATCGGCATCTGGTTCCGGGGATTGACTTACGGCGCGCGGTGGACTAACTTCGATGACGGCGATCGCTCCTTTCGCCAAACCCCCATTCTCGACGTTTCGATGTCCGAGACCCGGCCTTGTGCCCAGCGGGTGGGCTGACCATGGAGGCTCTCAATCGTCGGCCCCGGCGCTTCTTCTGGTGGGTCGCGTTCTATGTATTGGCGATCGCCGCGGTGTTTCTGATCCGCGGGCAGCGCGAA
>DASPGK010000228.1:0-4795 GCA_035620655.1 Candidatus Krumholzibacteriia bacterium | reverse complement strand
CCACCTGATCCCGGCCGGAACCGGGGTCAAGGACTACGACCACATCGAGTTGGCGCCGGCCGACGACGACGACGAGTTCGTGGGCGTGGTGGAGCCGGAGGCGACCCTGGACGAGGTCGACGACCTTCACGACGAGCCCATGACGGCGAGCGGGAAGGAAAGTGTGGAGAAGTAGGCGGTTACGGCCGAAAAGGGGCTTGACAGCTTTGGCGCGAGCCGCTAAAGTTCCGAGTTCGCGGCTCCCTCACTTCCTGACCCGGAAGTCTGGTAACCACCGATAATACAGTCAGTTGCGCTCCCGGCATCGGCGCCGACGGTTGAGTTATCCACAACCGCCTGGATGCATGGGGCGCATTACGTCGCAGACGGAGGATTCGTGCCGACAATTAATCAGTTGATTCGACGCGGCCGCATCGAGAAGCCGGTCCGTTCGAAGACCCCGGCCATGGCCGCGTGTCCGCAGAAGCGCGGCGTGTGCACCCGCGTGTACACGCAGACCCCCAAGAAGCCCAACTCGGCGCTTCGCAAGGTGGCGCGCGTTCGCCTGACCAACGGCATCGAGGTCACGGCCTACATCCCGGGCGAAGGGCACAACCTCCAGGAGCACTCGATCGTGCTGATTCGCGGCGGTCGCGTGAAGGACCTGCCGGGCGTTCGCTACCACATCATCCGCGGCGTGCTCGACACGTCGGGGGTCGAAGGGCGTCGCCAGAGCCGGTCGAAGTACGGGGCCAAGCGCCCGAAGGCGGCGGCGAAGTAGCGCCGCGTACCACAAGGACGAAGGACAATGTCGAGAAGGAATCGATCGAGGACGAAGGAATACGCCGGCGACCCCAAGTACAACGACGTGATGGTCGGGCGCTTCGTCAATTACATCATGCGCAAGGGGAAGAAGTCGGTCGCGGAAGCGATCGTCTACGATTGCTTCGACATGATCGAGCAGAAAACCGGGCAGCGCGGCATCGAGGTCTTCAAGAAGGCCATCGAGAACGTGCGCCCCTCGTTGGAAGTCTCGTCGCGTCGCGTCGGCGGTGCCACCTACCAGGTGCCCACCGAGGTGCGTTCGACGCGTCGAGTGGCCCTCGCGATGCGGTGGATCTCGAGCTATTCGCGCCTGCGGTCGGAAAAGACGATGGCAGAGCGACTGGCCGGGGAGCTCATGCAGGCCTCGCGTTCGGAGGGCCCGTCCGTCAAGAAGAAGGAAGACACCCACAAGATGGCGGAGGCCAACAAGGCTTTCGCGCACTTCCGCTGGTAATCCTACGGACGGTTTGGAAGCGGGCAAACGCCCGCGCGAACCTTTACCCCGGCGACCGGTAGTCTACGAGTTGTCGGGCCTCAAATAGTCGAAACTCGGGCGCTTCGCTGTAACAAGCAGCTCAAGTTAGTGCAACGGAAGGCGGCCGCGCGACCCCGCGTGGGCGTCGATTGCGCGTCGTATCGACGCGAAAGAATCGGTAAGAAATGGCCAGGAAGATACCTCTAGATCGCGTACGCAACATCGGCATCATGGCGCACATCGATGCCGGCAAGACCACCATGACGGAGCGCATCCTCTTTTACACGGGGAAGACGCACCGGTTGGGCGAAGTCCATGAAGGCACCACTATCATGGACTGGATGGTCCAGGAGCGCGAGCGCGGCATCACCATTACCTCCGCGGCCACCACGGCGTCGTGGAAGAACAGCAAGGGCGAGGAAGTTCGCATCAACATCATCGACACGCCGGGACACGTCGACTTCACGGCCGAAGTCGAGCGCAGCCTGCGCGTCTTGGACGGCGCCATCGCGGTGTTCTGCGCGGTGGGCGGTGTCGAGCCGCAGTCGGAGACGGTGTGGCGGCAGGCCGACAAGTACGGCGTTCCGCGCATCGCGTTCGTCAACAAGATGGACCGCGCGGGCGCGGACTTCTTGAACGTGGTCCACATGATGAAGGATCGCCTGGGCGCCAACGCGGTTCCCATCCAGCTCCCCATCGGCACGGGCGAGCTCTTCAACGGGATCGTCGATTTGGTGCGCATGAAGGCGTTCTTCTACCACGACACCACCAAGGGGATGACGTACGACGAGCACGACATTCCGAACGACCTCGTGCCCCTCGCCAAGGAGTACCGCGCCAAGCTGGTCGAGAATCTCTCCGACTTCGACGACGAGTTGATGTCGCAGTTCCTCGACACGGGGGAGGGCGCGCAGGAGACGCTCCGTCGCGCGATGAAGAAGGCCATGCTGGAGAGCAAGTTCGTGCCCGTCATGTGCGGCTCGGCGTTCAAGAACAAGGGCGTGCAGCGCGTGCTCGACGCTGTCGTGCATTTGCTGCCCTCGCCCGCCGATATCCCGCCCATCACCGGACACGACCTCTACAGCACCGAAACCATGACCCGCAAAGCCGACGAGAAGGAGCCCTTCTCGGCGCTCGTGTTCAAGATCATGACCGATCCGCACGTCGGCAAGCTCACCTACATCCGCGTTTACAGCGGCGTGCTCGAGCAAGGCGACACGGTGCTCAACTCCACCACGAGTAAGAAGGAGCGCATCGGCCGCCTGATGCAGATGCACGCCGATAAGCGCGAAGAGATTCCCGCCGTGTATGCGGGCGATATCTGCGCCGTCATCGGTCTGCGCGACGCGCGCACCGGCGATACATTGTGCGACATGAAAAAGGCCATCGTGCTCGAGCGGATGCATTTCCCCGAGCCGGTACTATCGGTCGCGATCGAGCCCAAGACCACGGCCGACCAGGAGAAGCTGTCGGAAGCGCTCGTCAAGTTGTCCGACGAAGACCCGACCTTCCAGGTTCGCACCGACGAAGAGACGGGACAGACGCTCATCGCAGGCATGGGTGAGTTGCACCTCGAGATTCTGGTCGACCGCATGATGCGCGAGTTCAAGGTGGCCGCCAACGTCGGGCGCCCGCAGGTCGCGTACAAAGAGGCGTTCGGCAAGGCGGTCGACGCCGAAGGCAAGTTCATCAAGCAGTCGGGCGGCCGCGGCCAGTACGGTCACGTGTGGATTCACGCCGAGCCCATCGTGGGCGGCGAGGACGACTTCATCTTCGAGAACAAGGTCGTGGGCGGAACGGTTCCGCGCGAGTACGTACCCGCGGTGGAGCAGGGTCTGCGCGGCGCGCTTACGGCCGGCGTTCTCGCCGGCTACCCGGTGACGGGCGTCAAGATCCAGCTCACGGACGGCTCGTACCACGAGGTCGACTCCAGCGAAATCGCGTTCAAGATGGCCGCCTCGATCGCGTTCAAAGAAGCGATGCGCCGGTCGAACCCGGTGTTGATCGAGCCCATCATGGACGTCGAAGTCGTCGTCCCCAAGGACTACATGGGCGACGTGATTGCGGACTTGAGCTCGCGGCGCGGGAAGATCGGCGGCATGACGCAGCGCGCCGAGGCGCAAGTGATCACGGCCCGCGTGCCGCTGGCCGAGATGTTTGGTTACGCGACCACGCTCCGCTCGCTGACGCAAGGGCGCGCGGTTTATACGATGCAATTCGCGTGCTACGAGCCGGCGCCCAAGAGCGTCGCCGAAGAAGTCATCAACAAGTACCAGGGTAAGGTTGCCAGCTAGTCGCCGACCCGGCGCTGTCTCAAGGAGGATCGAGCATGGCCAGGGAGAAGTTCCAGAGAACGAAGCCACACGTCAACGTGGGGACGATTGGGCACGTGGACCACGGGAAGACGACGTTGACGGCGGCGATCACGAAGGTGTTGGCGCGGACGGGGAAGGCGAAGTTCGTGGCCTACGATCAGATCGACAAGGCTCCGGAAGAGCGCGCGCGCGGGATCACAATCGCGACGGCGCACGTGGAGTACGAGACGGAGAAGCGTCACTACGCGCACGTGGACTGTCCGGGACACGCGGACTACGTGAAGAACATGATCACGGGCGCGGCCCAGATGGACGGAGCGATTCTGGTGGTTTCTGCCGCGGACGGTCCGATGCCGCAGACGCGGGAGCACGTGCTGCTGGCGCGGCAGGTGAACGTGCCGTTCATGGTGGTGTTCCTGAACAAGGTGGACATGGTGGACGATGCGGAGTTGTTGGACCTGGTAGAGCTGGAGGTTCGGGAGCTGCTCTCGAGCTACGAGTTCCCGGGCGACGACATTCCGATCATTCGCGGGAGTGCGCTGAAGGCGATGGAGGGCGAGGACGCGGCGAGCGGGCAGTGCATTCTGGACCTGATGAAGGCGGTGGACGACTACATTCCGACGCCGAAGCGGGAGAAGGACAAGCCGTTTTTGATGCCGGTGGAGGACGTGTTTTCGATCACGGGCCGCGGGACGGTGGCGACGGGACGAATCGAGCGGGGTGTGGTGAAGGTGGGTGACAAGGTGGAGCGCGTGGGGATCAAGGACACGGCGGACACGGTTGTCACGGGCGTGGAGATGTTCCGCAAGCTGTTGGATGTGGCGGAGGCGGGAGACAACGTGGGGTTGCTGTTGCGCGGGCTGGAGAAGGAAGACATCGAGCGTGGGATGGTGCTGGCGGCGCCCAAGAGCATTACGCCCCACACGAAGTTCAAGGGGAAGGCGTACATCCTGACCAAGGAAGAGGGCGGGCGGCACACGCCGTTTTTCAACGGGTACCGGCCGCAGTTTTACTTCCGGACGACGGACGTGACGGGCGTGGCGACACTCCCCACGGGGACCGAGATGGTGATGCCGGGAGACAACGTGGAGATGGAGATCGAGTTGATCACGCCGATCGCGATGGACCTGGAGTTGCGGTTCGCGATCCGCGAAGGCGGCCGGACCGTCGGCGCCGGCGTCGTGACCGAAATCATCAAGTA
>DASPGK010000227.1:0-3983 GCA_035620655.1 Candidatus Krumholzibacteriia bacterium | reverse complement strand
CGCGGCGGCCAGGTTCCAGTATGCGCGCTCGACCTCGGCCACGGTGTTGCTGACCTCTATGCGCAACTCGGCGGAGCCGCGCTTGCGCTCGGCGTCGGCAACCTTGATCGACACGCGCTCGGCGTCCATGCCGAAATCGCGCAACAGCGGCTGACGAAACTCGACGCCGACACGCGTTTGATACGCGGGCGAGAGCAGGTCGTAGGTCCCGTTGGTCTCGCCCTTGGCCGTGATCGTGCGCGCGGACAATGTCCCCCCGGTCGGCAGGTACTGTGAGAGCACGGCACTTCCTTCCAACGACTCGGTGGTCGGCGCGCCCTCGCCCAGCGGTGCCCCCGAGAAGGCGGAGTTCACCGGCTGCTTGGTCTCGCGCCAGTAGCCGTCGAGCACGAGCAGCGGGTTGTAGACCCCGCGCGCGCCCGAGGCGTTCGCGGACGCCGCGGCCGCGGACTCGCGCGAGATGAAGATGCCTTCGTTCTTTTCCAACGCGAATGCGACCGCTTCCTCGAGCGTCAACGGGCGCTCGGCACCGAACACGGGGACCGCGGCGAGCACCGAAAGTACCGCGGCCAAAACACGGATTCTCACTTCACACCTCCACGAAGATCGGTTTTCTGCAGGCACGGATGGATGCTATTGGCGAATCGTACCAGCATGCGCAGGTCCAGCGACAGTAGCCCCTCGCGCTCGCACTCGTTCAGGTCGCATCCGCCTTCCATGACGAAATAGATCGTCGCGTGCGGATCCATGACGAAGCGGTGGCGAAGACCCTCGTCGGTCACCAGCTGGCCCAGCACCCGTTCCACGTTCTGTTGGCTCATTTCAACGTTCCTTGCCATTCGTTTAGGCGATCGGCGCCGGGCGCTGCTATCTGGGTAACGCCCGGCGCCTCGCCTCTAGAACCGATACGAGAGCCCGAAGGTGCCGCGCGGCATCCAGATCGGGTCCGCTTCGGTTCCGTCCGAAAGTCCCACCGCGTCGTCCGAGGGGACGGCCACGACCTCGCGGGAGTGCGCGCGCAGCGACAGCGACTCCGTCGGGGGCACATTGGCCCCGGTCCCCCCGAACGCGCTCGACGAAAACAGGACGATGATGGCGATCAGTGCCACCACCACGCCGAATGTCGCCAGCTTCAGTGTCCTCATTTAGGTTCCTCCTTCGATGTCCCGTCGGTGCGACGGGTGATTCGTTTCGATGTCTCGTCTGTGCGACGAGCGATGAGTTCGATTTGCGACCGCGTGCGCATCGAAATCTTGCGCTGCGCGTTCGTTTCTTCGGCGATCCCCTATCTCAAGCCTCGTGCCAGAACCGGAAATTTCTTCCGGTATCGGCTAAGGTGTGACGTTCCTTGGAGTTGTGGACGCTCGGAAGGACCGGCGAGCGGGTGACGGCAGAACGGAGTTGTCGATGGATCGACAACCTGTCGACGCGTCGACAGCAGCGGACGAACGAATCTGGAATGAGCGGAGAGGAGCTAGCGGATGTTGTACTTCTCGAGGCGCGTGTAGAGCTGCGCGCGGCTCAATCCCAGGAGCCGCGCCGCCTTCGACTTGTTGCCGCGGGCCTGGTTGAGCGCCTTCTCGATGTAGCTGCGGTCCATGGCTTCGAGATCGCCCGGGATGAGCGGGGTCGCGGGCTCGAGCACCACGGCCGCGCGCGCCGGCGCCGGTTTGGTCACGGGCAGGTGTGCGCGCGTAATGAGTCCGCCGTCGCACAACAGAATGGCGCGCTCGATGGCGTTGCGAAGCTCGCGGACGTTGCCGGGCCACGGATACTCGAGCATCCACTCGCGCCCTTCGCGCGAGATACCCGCGGCCGCGCGGCCCATCGCGGCGCCCAGTTCTTCCAAGAACGATTCGGCCAGCGGGAGGATGTCTTCGGGGCGCTCGCGCAGCGCGGGGATGCGGATCTCGAACACGTTGAGCCGGTAGAACAGGTCCTCGCGGAAGTCGCCGCGCGCGATGGCGGCGGCGAGATTGCGATTGGTCGCGGCGACCACGCGCACGTCGGCCTTGAGCGTGCGCGTTCCGCCCACGCGCTGGAACTCGCGCTCTTGAAGCACGCGCAGGAATTTCGCCTGCACCATCGGGCTCATCTCCGCGATCTCGTCCAGGAACAGCGTCCCGCCCGCGGCCTGCTCGATGCGCCCGGTCTTGGTTGCGATCGCGCCCGTGAAGGCACCCCTTTCGTGGCCGAACAACTCGGACTCGAGCAGCTGCTCGGGCAGTGCCGCGCAGTTGATGGCGATGAACGGCTTCTCCGCGCGCGGCGAGCCCTGGTGTATCAAACGCGAGACCACTTCCTTGCCGGTCCCCGATTCGCCCGTGATCAATACCGTCGTGTCCGACGACGCGACGCGCCCCACGTGGCGCAGCACCTCTTTCCACGGGAGCGATACGCCCACCACCTTGGTGCGCCCGCGTGATTCCAACTCGCGGGTGAGCGCTTCGATCGTCACTTGCAGCCGTTGCGCGCGCTCCAACGCTTCCGACGCGACGCGCGCTTCCTCGGCCAGGCGCTGGTGCGAGAGCACGAGGGCGACCCGATCCGCCATGCGGCGCGCCACCTCGACGTCTTCGGGACTGTACATCGCCGGCAAGCGGTGGAAGAACCCGATGCTCGCCTGCACCACACCCGCCAAGCGCACCGGTACTTTGAGCCACGAGCGCATGCCCGTGGCCAGCAGGATCTTGTTGCGCTCGGTCGTGGGCGTGATCTGGGCCGGAATGTCGCGCAGAATGTCGAAGTCCAGCTCGCGCCGCTGTGCTTCTTGCTCGGTGAGCTGGAACGGTTTCGTCGGCGGATCGATGTCCGCTTCGCCCGCCACCGCGATGGTGTATATCGACCGCGTGCTCTCGTCGAGCCCGCCCAGATAGACCAAGTCGTGCGGGAGGATCGCCTTGACCGAGTTCGACAATCGTTCGAAGACCTCGCGCACGTCCAGCGACTCCGCCAGCGAACCGAGCGCGAGCTCGAGTTGATCCAGCCGCTCGCGGCGGCGCCGCTCCGCGTCCCAGATGCGCCAATGCTCGACCGCGGATCCCAACAGCGCGGCGATCGGGCCCAGGACTTCTTGGTGTTCGTCGTTGAAGGCGTTGGCTTGGAACGAATCGATCCAGACCCCGCCCGTGAAGACGTCGCCCGAGAAGAACGGGTGCCACAGGGACGAGCGCGTGCCGCCTTCCAGGATCATCGCGTCCATCGGGTAGCTCGGGTCCAGCTCCTTCTGGGCGTCGTCGATGCGTGGCGTGGGGCCCGGATGCGGCCGGACCCGTGGCGAGAAATCGTCCAGGTTGCAGGGGTGATCCACGCACTTCTTCTCGGTGTCGTCCATGAAGGTGGCGGCGTGCAGAACGGCGCGGTTCCCTTCCACGACCCGCATGACCCCCATGTGGTCGAACGGGATGACCAGACGGACCGAGGCCGCGACCCGATGGAAAACGTCTTGCAACTCAAGCGTTTCCGACGCGGTCTCGGCGATCTCGGACAGAACTCTGGCGACTATCCTTGGGTCCATGGGAGGCTTTCGGACTTCGGGTTACTGGATGAAGCTTCAACTATGATAAGGCGCGATTCGAGACGGCGCCAGAGGTTTGATTGTGGGTGGGGTCAATCGGCGACTCGGCGAATGGTCGATCGTGAAGGGCCGATGAAGTCAGTCCGATTACGACCGCTTCTCCACCACGTACGCCATTCGCGACAGCCTCCGCTCGCTCGTCAGGTGATGCACCGCCCCGAAGAACTTCTGTAGTCCCTCGAACCGTTCCTCCCCCTCGATCTCGAGCAGTGCCTCGCGATGTTTCGCTCTCGCGTCGCGCCAGCGGCCCGAGGTGAGCGCGGCGTTCGCGGTCACGTCCTCTTGTCGAACGAGTCGAAATCCTGCCTGCTCGATGAAGCGTTCGTTGACCCCGGGCGGCACGAAGAGGAAGAGACCGATCGAGCTTCGCAGCGCGAGCTCGTCGTTGGTGACGGGACCGGTGATG
>DASPGK010000226.1:0-4343 GCA_035620655.1 Candidatus Krumholzibacteriia bacterium | reverse complement strand
GGTACTGCGATCACGACATGGAATGCCTCACAGGCGACGGGCACGACCTTCCCGATCTGGCAGATCGCTGTAGGTCCAAACGAAGAGATCTACGTAGCCTCGAGCGATCGCATCGCGCGCGGCATCCTGCAAGGTGGCAGTTATGTACTTGACTGGGTGACCGGCCAGGCGGGAGTCGACGCGGGGTCCTTTGATCAAATCCAAGGTCTGGCTGTTGGGCCAAGCGGAAATGTGTACGTTAGCGACGCCGACAACAATCGCGTCCAGCGCTTTACGAGCGATGGGATGTTTGATCGTATGTGGATGGGAAGCGGCAAGCCGACAAACGGTGGTTTCGAGAGGCCTCAATCGATCGCGATCGGTACCGCCGAGCAGGTCGTTGTTGTCGATCGCCAGCTGAGTTCGACGTGGCCGCTCCGAATCCAGATATTCGGCACCGAGACGTCGGTCGTCACAGCCGAGCTGGAAGCGTTCACGGACGACGGCGTGAATCCCCTGGCGCCGAACGCCACGCTGCCCGCATCCGGCTGCCCCGAGGGAGACGGCGACCATCTCGTGGTCACTGTGGCGATCGATCCGAGCGAGGTGGCTGGTCCGATTCCGGCCTCGGCGCTCGTCCTGGTGCTGCCATCGGGCGGTGCCGCTGTTTCGTACGCTCCGGTGAACGCCGACGAGGATGCAACCCTGGTGAATGGGATGTATCGCACGACTTTCACGATGCGGAAGTTCGGTGGGTGCCAGTCGAGCGACGTAGTCGTGGCGCTAAACGGTGTGGGTATCGGAAGCGTGCCGGTGGTGCTGCGCAGTCCCGACTGGGAAGCCGGAGGGAGCGACGGCGCGGTGAATCTTGGGGACTTCGCATGGTTCGGAGGCCACTACACGTCGCCGCCGAAGCCGTACTCGGAGTGCGCGGACCATCGCGCAGCGTACGGGGCTGTCAACCTAGGCGACTTTGGTCATTTCGGAGCACACTATGCGCATACGTCGGGCGGAGGTTCGCTGCTATCGGGCACGCTTCCGGCCGCGGACGGCACGCTTCGAGTGGAACTGGAGGAATCGAACCCGGTCGTCGGCGAGCGACGGCTTTGGGCCCGCTTGGTCTTGGAGGGGGTCGAACCGTTCAAAGCGATGGTCGTAGCGCTTCGCAACGAGCACCCCGACCTCGAGTACTTGGGTTGGACGCCGAGCGCGGCGTATGCGAATGGGACGGCGTGCATCGAACTGACGAGAGGCGGCGTGAAGCAAGTATTCTTGGGTGTGATGGGCACCGGAGGTGTGAGCGGTGGGTCGGTCGAGCTTGGGAGGGTGGAGTTCGCCATTCAGGGCGACGAAGCTCTTACATTGACCGACGAGGACCTGTCGTTCCTGAACGCGGAATTGCTGTCGTCGGCTGACAAAGTGCTCGCGTTCTCCGGGCTGCGCCTCGAGCGCACTATCAACGCGCCGAGCTACGAGTTCGAGCTGGCCCAGAACTACCCGAATCCGTTCAACCCGTCGACCACGATAGCGTACTCGCTGGCGCAGGCATCGGATGTCGAGCTCACGATCTTCGACGTGCGCGGGAGCCACGTGAAGACGGTCGTGCGGGAGCGGCGGGACGCGGGCGTTCACCGGGCACCTTGGGACGGGACCGACAATCGGGGCAACCGAGTCGCGAGCGGCGTCTATTTTTATCGCCTGACGGCGGGGTCGTTCCGGGCCACGAAGAAAATGGTGCTCTTGCGGTAATCTCGACTCCGACCCTATATCTCGGTCTCATCCGGCTTCTTCGACTTCTTGAGGATCGCGCGCAGCGCCTTGCCGGGGTCGAGGTGGGCGAGCAGGAGCGTCATTTCCTCGCCGTCGATGGCGATGCCGTGGCAGGCGCGGCAGACTTCGAAGCGGATGCCGAGGGTCGATTGCACGAACATGTCCCCGCCGCACTTCGGGCACAGAAGCCAGTAGTGGACCCATAGCATCTTCTGGCGCCGCTTCGCGCGCTTCTGGTCGAGGCGCGCGCGCGTTTTCGCGAAGGCCTTGGGGTCGGCTTTCGTGCGCGTGCGAGTCTTGGCGACGGGTTGCTTCTTGGCGGGCATAGGAGTATCTTGCCGGCATTCTCCCACTGACTTCATCGACTGTCAATCCTATGGCTCCATCCAAACCATCGCGTGCGAAGCGCACGCCGGCCGTACGCCCACGCGTCGCGGTCGTCCTCGCCGCGATGCA
The DNA here is from genome assembly GCA_035620655.1 of Candidatus Krumholzibacteriia bacterium. Lineage (GTDB taxonomy): Bacteria > Krumholzibacteriota > Krumholzibacteriia > WVZY01 > JAKEHA01 > JAKEHA01. The sequence continues at coordinate 2,138 of DASPGK010000226.1, read as the reverse complement.
GCGCGCGCTTGACGGCGGCAAGCTCCCGTCGGTCTCGGAGATCGCGCGCCGCGACCGCGATCCGTTTCGCATCCTGATATCGACGCTCTTGAGTTTGCGCACCAAAGACGACGTGACCGACGCCGCGTCCGCGCGCTTGTTCGCGCTCGCGCCCACCGCGAGCAAACTGGCGCGCCTCGACCCGAAGAGAATCGAGAAGACGATCTACCCGGTCGGCTTCTATCGCACCAAGGCGCGCACCGTCCGCGACGTGGCGCGTCGCCTCGAGACGGAGTTCGGCGGCAAGGTCCCGAGTACCATGGAAGCGCTCCTCGGCTTCAAAGGCGTGGGACGAAAAACGGCGGCGCTGGTGGTGTCGCTGGGCTACGGCGTTCCCGCCATCTGCGTCGACACCCACGTGCACCGGATCTCGAACCGGCTGGGGTGGGTTCGCACGCGCACGCCCGACCAGACCGAGCACGCCCTCATGGAGCTCGTCCCGCGCACGCACTGGATCGAGGTCAACGAGATCATGGTCGGCTTCGGCCAGCGGGTGTGCACGCCGCTCTCGCCGCGCTGTTCGCGGTGCCCGGTGGCACGGTCGTGCGCGCGGGTCGGGGTGGCCAAACACCGCTGAACCCCGATTGCGCCCCGCCGCCGGGTCTGCTATCATCCCCGGCCTAACTCAAAGGACACCTATCTATGCAGTTACACGCTCGGATGGTGCTGACCGTCGCGGCCGCGACCGTGCTCGCCATCTCATGCTCGAAAAAGAAGGAGAACGCGGCGCACGCGTTCCCTGATTCGCTGGTGGACGACGAGGTCGTCGCCACGGTCAACGACGAGCCCATCACCGCCCGTGAGCTCAAGGTGCTCGCGTACATCGGTTCGGGACAGATCGATTCGACCCGGGCCGCGTCGTTCAATTTGCGTCTGCTCGACCAAATGATCGACCGCAAGGTTTTCTCGCAGGAAGCCAAGGCGGCCGGCGTCGCCGTGCCCGACTCGGTCGTGGCCAACGTGCTCGACCAGTTCGTACGGCAGTTCGGCGGCGAGACCCAGGTCGACCAGATGCTGGCGCCCATGGGGCTCTCGCGCGAACAGTTCCGCGACGCGATCCAGCGCGACCTCACGATTCGCAAGTACATCGACGAGCGCATCATGCCGTCGATCGCGGTCAGCGATGCCGACACGCGCGCGTTCTACGACCAGAACCCGGAGATGTTCGCCGGCACCGACAGCGTGCACGCGCGGCACATCATCTTGTTGTCGCACGATGAAGACACCGACCAGGCGAAGAGCGACCGGCGGGCGCAAATGGCGGCGATCCGCCAGCGCGCGATCGGCGGAGAGGACTTCGCCAAGCTGGCCATGCAGTTCTCGCAGGACAACGCGGCGCAAAACGGCGGCGACCTGGGCTACTTCCCGCGCGGCATGATGGTCAAGCCGTTCGAAGACGCCGCCTTCGCGCTCAAGAAGGGCCAGATCAGCGACGTCGTGGAGACTCAGTTCGGCCTGCATCTCATCAAGTGCATCGACAAGAAGCCGGCGCGCGCGGTGCCGTACGACGACGCGAAGGGCAGCATCGACGCGATGCTCAAGCAGCGTTCGCTGTCGGCGGAACTGCAGAACCGCTTGCAAAAGAGTCGCGAGGCGGCGATAATCGTGCGCAGTTACGAAACGGGGGCTTAACTCAGCGGGAGAGTACTATCTTCACACGGTAGGAGTCACTGGTTCAAATCCAGTAGCCCCCACCACTTTCGGCGGCCGCGGCGCGTTGCGTCGCGGCCGTCGCGTTTTCTAGCCGTCGCGTGGTGCTCCCGGCCGCGGCATCACGCCTTGCTCGAGGTAGCTCTCCAGCGCGCGCGCACGCTGGATCAGATCGGGGTCGCGCTCGATGGTGAAGAGGAGCGCGAGGTAGCGCTTGGCTTCGTCGCGCTCTCCCAGCTGCGCGTTGATGTAGGCGGCGTAGTAGAGCCCGCGCGTGTTGTCGGGCGCGTACGCGTTCAGGGCCGCGATCACGCGCCGCGCGTCTTGGTAGCGATCGAGGTCCATGAGCGCGTCGGCCAGCGCGATGCGCGCCTGGCTGTAGCGCGGCGCCTGCAAAAGACACCACTCCAGCCGCCGTCGCGCGCCCTCCGCATTGCCGGCCGCGAGGG
>DASPGK010000225.1:0-2248 GCA_035620655.1 Candidatus Krumholzibacteriia bacterium | reverse complement strand
AGGACCCGCGTTCAATTTGACGCGAGCGGTCGACCTGCCCGCGGAACGCATGAACGAATACGTCGGCTGGTACGCGGGCGAGGTCGAGGATGCGGTCGTCGTCACGCCGGGAAGCGAAGGCGGGCTGCGATTCTTCCACCTGGGCCGGCTCTCGGGAACGCTGCGGCCGCTGGCGCGCGACGAGTTCGCCATGGCCTCGTTGGACCAGGCATCCACGGTGCTTCGCGTCCGCGCACGATTCACGCGCGACGCATCCGGTCGCGTGGCGGGCCTCGACATCGGCGATGACCCCGTCGCCCATCGGACCCGGCTCGCGCGCATCGCGACGCCGCCCTTTCGCCAGCAGCACGTGGACTTCCGAAACGGCGACGTGAGGCTCGGCGGCACCCTGTTTTCGCCCGCCGACGATCTCGCCCATCCCGCGATCGTTTTCATCCACGGGACGGGCTATCAGACCGCGGATCGAGGCTACGAGATGTCCCTGACGACCACGTTCTTGCAGCGCGGGATCGCGGTGCTGCTCTTTGACAAGCGTGGCTGTGGGTCATCGAGCGGCTCGTGGCGCACGGCATCGCTCTCCGATTTGGCGGAAGACGTCGCGGCGGCGGTCGCGGCGTTGGGGTCGAATCCGGCCGTCGACGCGGACCGCATCGGCGTGTACGGGGTCAGCGAAGGCGGTTGGGTGGCCCCGATGGTCGCGCACTCGGCCGCGATCGCGTTCGTGATCAATCAGGGAGGTCCCGCGGTTACCCCGTTGGAAGACGAACTGGACGACCTCACCACCGGCATCGCAAGACTCGGGCTCGCGCGCGAGGACTCGATCTCGGCGATGAACCTGGCGCGCGCGTGGGTCGAACTCTATCGATCGGCCGAAGCGATGCCGCGATACCGCGCCGCACTCGACGCCGCGCGAGCACGGCCATGGTTCGCTCCCTTCGAGTCGCGCTTTCCCACTTCGGAAGACGATTGGGAGGTGCAATGGTGGCGCAAACGCGGGCGGCTCGACCCCCTTCCCTTGTGGGAAGCCGTGCCCGTTCCCGCGTTGGTCCTAATCGGCGAAAAAGACGCCACTATGGACGTTGCGAAGAACGTCGCGTTGTTCGAGCGCGTCGAGCAGAGCGGGCGCGTGGAGCTGCGCGTGATTCCAGATGCCGATCACGGACTCTTCGTGTCGGGTGGCTTGGCGGCGAACTTCCCGGACGCGGTCGCGGATTGGATACTGGCGACGTTGGAGTAGCGCCGGGTCGGCGCTATTGCCGGCGGTGCGTCGTTCCACAACACGTCCAGTCCCACTACTTTCCCCGGTGCTCTTCGCTGACGGAGATCGCGAGGCCGTCGGGGTCGAGGTACTGCGCGATGCGCGCGCCGAACAAGTCCTTGGGCTCTTGGACGCAGACCACCTTCTTCTCGAGCATGCGCTGGTGGAAGGCGTCGAGGTTCGACACGCTCAAGCCGGGCCGGCAGCGGCCCGCGGCGACGGCCAGGGGATTTTCGTTCGAGGCACCGGGCGCCTCGCTCGCGTGGAGGGCGAGGGTCGCTCCTTCGGTGGCGAATTCGGTCCAGACGGAGGTTTCGAACTTGACGGGAAGTCCGATCACGTCGCGATAGAACGCGACGGACCGCTTCATATCTCCCACGAAAACGATGGCGTAGCTCACGCGCATAGGGGGCTCCTTTCGCCCGTCAAGAGTAGCACACGATCGGACGCCGGTCGTAAACGGTAGTGGTTGCTCTACCGCGGTCTTTACACTTGCGGTGCCGCGGTGTAGACTTGTGTACCGCCCCAAGCCAACGCCGCGTCGTCTACCGCGGCGGAAGAGAGGCCCTATGGTCACCCGCCTCACTTTTCTCATTTCGACTATTCTAATTGCGTCCCCCGCCGCCGCGCAGTGGCAACCGAACGGCGTCCCGCTCAATGGCGGTGGGGTTCCCCAAGTTGTCACGGACGGTTCCGACGGCGCCATTGTGGCGTGGGAGTACTGGGACCCCTGGACGGGACAATGGGACTACGGAATGGGACAGCGTCTCTCGCCGGGGGGGAGCGAGCTGTGGCAACCGTACGGCCATGTCCTCTGCGGCTCGTCCGACCAAAACGTGCCCCAATTGGTCTCCGACGGAGCGGGCGGTGCCATATTCGTCTGGCTCGACAATCGAAATGGGTACTTGAATATCTACGCGCAGCGAATCGATGCATCGGGTGCTGAACAGTGGGAACCCTGTGGCGTTGCCGTGCGCATAGGGAACAGCG
>DASPGK010000224.1:0-10611 GCA_035620655.1 Candidatus Krumholzibacteriia bacterium | reverse complement strand
GGTTGTGCGCGATCACCCCGTTGGCGGCGTCCAGGATGGTCTTGGTCGAGCGGTAGTTCTGCTCCAATCGTATGACTTTGGTTGCCGGGTACAAACCCTCGAACTCGAGAATGTGCTCCACGCGCGCGCCGCGCCAGCTGTAGATCGACTGGTCGTCGTCGCCCACCACGAACAAGTTGCCGTGCACGGACGCCAGCCCGTCGATCATCGCCATCTGGATGGGATTGGTGTCCTGGAACTCGTCGACCAGGACGTAGCGGAAGCGGCGCGCGTACAGCTCGCGCACGCGGTCGTCGGTCGCGAACAGCTCTACCACCTTGTTGATCAAATCGTCGAAGTCGAGCGCGTTGGCCTTGCGCAGGTCGCGCTCGTACTCGGCGTAGAGCGCGGCGACGCGCTGCTCGCCCGCCGAGACCGCGCGTTCGGCGGCGTCCGTGGGCGTGATGAGGTCGTTTTTCATGCGCGAGATGCGGTCGCGCAGCACCCGCGGCGACTTCACGAAGCGCGCGTCGTTGGGGTTGCGCGCGAGGATCGCCTTGACCAGCCCGGTGCTGTCGTCGGTGTCGTAGATCGAAAAGTCCCGCTTCACGCCGGCGGAATCCCCGTGGCGGCGCAGGATGCGGACACCGGTCGAGTGGAACGTCCCCACCCACAGCATCTCGGTCGATCCCGGGTGCGCGCGCTCCAGGCGGTCCTTCATCTCGCGCGCGGCCTTGTTGGTGAAGGTGAAGGCCAGGATCTCGTACGGAGACACCCGCAGGTCGCCCACCAGGTGGGCGATGCGTTCGGTCAGCACGCGGGTCTTGCCGCTGCCCGCCCCCGCGATGACGAGGACGGGGCCTTCGGTGGTGAGAACGGCTTCGCGCTGCCGGTCGTTCAGGTTGGTTACGTTTGACATGGCGTGTGCAACCATCCGAAGTTAGCACACGAAGCTAGGAGCCGGGAGTACGAATTTGTCGCGCGCGGCGGGCTCACCGGCGGAGAAGGATCCCCGAACGTCGGGGAATGGTCGTGTGGAACTGCTAGAAGCTATTCCCTTGCCGGGTTAAGTATTTGCGCGCGAATAAGCGGCACGGCCCGATCCTCCGGCACCAAGACCACGCCCCCCATTTCGAAGAACAGACCTACCGCACTGTGATTCATGGACACGAAATAAATCCCGTCATCGGTCGCAAGACGGATAAAATTATGACCTAGCGAATCACCGACAAAGGTAAGGACACTGAAGGTCGGCGCTCGAGAAAAGCCACCAATGCCCTCAATCGAAGACGCAAAGCGCAACCCAGTGTTCTACAACGTCCCACTGAGATCGGTATTCCATCGCCGCAGATCGCGCGCCTTCGGGGACCGGATATGGATTGGCGGCACCAGCGGACGAGGCGGCCGCCAACAAGAAGGCGAAGGCAGCGAGCCGATGCATGCGGATGCGCGGGAGGGCTAGAAGGTCGGGCCCATATAGAAGTGGAACTTCATGTCGTCGTTGATCGTGCTCACGTCGGTCGGCCAGGCGAACTGGAAGCTCAAGAGGAAATAGCCGGCGTACATGTAGAGCCCGAAGCCGATGTCGGAATAGGCCTGGTCGAGGCGGTCGTCGACGAACAGGTCGGGGATGCCCCGGTTCCACGCGGCACCGACGTCGAAGAAGGCGGTGGCACCGATGTTGGTGAACCCCCAGCGCCCCGGCCACCCCAAGATGAGCGCATCGATCAGCGGGAAGCGATACTCGAAGCTCCCGTACCACATGCGCGACCCTTCGATCTGGTCCCATTCGTAGCCGCGCAGCCGCGTGGGCCCGCCCAGGAAGAACACGCGCGGGTCCTCACCCACACTGGCCGCTCCGCTGAAGCGCAGCGCCAAGGAATTGCGCCAGAAGAGCGTGCGGTACCAGCGCCAGTCGATGTAGCCGGTGGTGCGCGAGACGTCCTGCTCCTCGAACGCCACTCCGCGCGCCAGCGAGATGCGCCAGCGCGAGCCGTCCACCGGGCCGAAGGGGCCGTAGAACGACGAGTCGTGGACGAACGCGAGCGCCGGCTCGATCAGCCTTACCTTCGATTTCTCCACGGTGGTGTACTGGTAGTCGACCGTGGGGTCGATGTCTTGGAAGAACTCGCGGTCCGAATAATACGCCTGCAGGTCGACTTCCATGCGGTAGAACTTGTTGAAGGGCACGCTCATCAGGCCGAACACACCGTAGTTGCGCTCGCTGAAGAGCTGGTTGGTCGAGAAGGTCTCGCCCACCGAGCTCACCCGGCTGTCGTAGTACCCGCTGAACTGATACGCGCCGAAGGAGAAGTCGACGCGCCGCTTCAAGTACGTGTAGGCGACCAGGACGTCGGAGTTGGCGATGTCCTGGTACAAACTGAACGCGAACATCAGGTGGTGGTCGCCCAGCATGTCCGAGAGCGCGACACTGTTCGACAATCCGAAACCGAAACCGGACGAGAAGTACAGCCCACCGCCGCTCCCGATGAAATCGGGCGCCAGCTTGGTGTGGTAGCGATTGACGGTGGCGCCGCGGAACACCGATTCGTCGGCGCCGACGGGGGCGTTGACACCCTCCAGGCGCGGGCGCACGCCGATCGAAGACGACTGGGTCGACTCGGCCGGTGCGGGCGGGTCGAGCGGTCGAATCGCCGGTTGGTAGTCCTTCAAGTCGATCTCGAACGCTTCCGACGCGGTCGAATCGGCCGCCGCGGCGGTCGTGTCCGCAAGCGCCTGCGCCGTCGAATCGGCAACGCCCTCCACCATCCCGTTGACCGTCGGCGCGGTCGAAGCCTGCGCGGCCAGACTCTTCTCGAGCGCGGCCGCTTGCGCGCTGTCCCCTGCCGCCGGCGTCTCGGCTTCGAATGCCGCCTTCTGCGCGATCTCGAGGTCCTTCGCGGCCACCTTGGGGTCGTGCGCCAACACGCGGCGTGCCGGCTCCGCGTACTTGCGTCCCAGCATGGTCGGCAGGTCATCGGACACGAAGATGTCCCAGCCCCCCTTGACGAAGGCCGAGAACGCGATGCGTCCCTTCTCTTCGTGCACCGTCGGGGTGAATAGCCCGCCCAGCACGTCGGTGAAGCGGTAGGTGACACCCGTGTCCACGTTGCCCGCGTGCAGGTTGTTGACCCCCGACTCGTCGGAGGCGTAGATCAGCGTCTTCCCATCGGAAAGAATAACCGGCTCGGTGTCGTCGCCCGGCGAATGCACGAGCGGCCGCTGTTTGCCCGTCGCGACGTCGAATTCGTAAATGTCGTAGTTGGCGTCGTCTTTCACGTTGTTCGGGTCGAGGAAGTCCATTTCGCTCAACGCGGTCCGATTGTCGCCGTCGAAGTCGGGGGGCACCGGGATCGTGATCTCGGGAAAGTGGACGAACACGATCTTGCTGCCGTCGGGATAGAAGCGCGGCGTGAGCTGGTCGGCCGGGTCGTTGGTCAGTCGTTTGGTGGTGCCGTCGTCCAAGTTGACGGTCAGCAGGTCGGTTTGGCCGTGGAAGGTGGCCGACACCACGATCTCGTTGCGCGTCGGGTGCCACGCCGGCGAGGTCAACCCGTTGGACTCGATCTCGTAGGTGCGCTCTTCCGCGGTCCTGAAATTGCGGACGAAGAGCGCGTCGTGTCCCTTGGACTTGGCGACGAAGGCGACGAAGGTGCCGGTCGGGTCGAAGGACACCGAGCTGGTCAGCAGGTGGAGTGACTCGTACTTGTTGGTGCGCGAGTCGGTGACGACGCCCGCGACTTCCGTCCCGTCCAGCGCGGAGATCACGCGCACCTCGATCATCCCCGAGCGGTCGGAGAAAAACACGATGTGCTCGCCGTCGGGCGAGAGCACGGGCTTGGTGTTGTAGTAGGCGCGATCCTTGATGTGGTCGGTCAAGCGCCGGCCGACGTCGTCGAGCTCCTGCTTGTCGGGATACAGCGGCCAGTAGTGCTTGCGCAGCGCCTTCGACCACTGCTCGTACAACTGATCCTCGTTGAGACCGAGCGTGCGCTGGAGCGCGGCCTCGGCGCTGCGCGTCCCCGCGAGCGCGTTGAGGATCTCGAGCACCTTCTCGTGGCCGTAGGTGTCGGCGATGTAATTGAAAACCGACTGGCCCTCCTTATATACATAGAACCCGCTGATCAAGTGGAACGGGTACAGATAGTCCTGGATGACGGCGTCGCGGATGAACATGTCCGCGTCGGCGTCCCACCCTTCGGCCAGGTACTCGGCCAATCCCTCGGCCACCCACAACGGCATCGCGAACAGATAGTTGCGCGTGAACACGTTGTCCAACATCCGATTGTAGACGATGTGGAACGTGAACACGTGCGCGAGCTCGTGGATGGCAGTGTGCCGGAATTCTTTGAACGAGCTCGTGAACGGCAGCACGATGCGCCGCCGCGACGGCTCCGCGAACGCCTGCACGCCCTCGCTCAACTGGCCCGACGTTACGTTGGTCTCGAGGAAATCCGCGTGGTTCGAATACAGGATGACCGGCACTTTCCACGGGAGCACGACCTTGAGCTTGTAGGTGTACTCCTCGTAGCCGTCTTCGAGCACCAGGGCCGCGCGCACGGCAAAGGCCTCGGCGCCTTCGTAATAATGGATGTCGAAATGGGGAGTCGAGAGAACGTGCCAGGTGTAGTCGTTGTACTGGATCTTGTTGCGCCCGAAGTATTGGGCCGAAGCCGTGGCCGGGTATAGCACTCCGAGGAGGACCCCGGTGGCGATGGCCGCGAAAGTGGAGTGTAGCTTCATGATACTGCCCTGGACGCTACGGTTCGGCGGGCGGGGTTCGCCGTTCCCTGAAGGGGGCGAGCGCATCAATTATACGGAGCCCGCGCCCATACGGACAAGCAATTCTTCCGCCTTTAGTACTCGAACCTATACTTGAGGTCGAGGTTGAATTCGTCCGTATTCTGCCCGACGATTCCCGTACGGTTCCTACGCGAATTGTAAATGAACTGCGAGCGCAGCAAGAACTTGTTGCTCAGTCGGTATTCCACGTTGAATTCCTGTTCCCCGCCCACCGAGAGCCCCCGCCGGTACTGGAGGTAGATGTCCTCCCAGAGGTATTTCCCGACCCCGATCAGGGTCTCCTGGCTCTGGTCGGCGGCACCCACCTCCTCGATCGGGCGCTGGTCCACATCGACGGTGAAGCCCCCGGCCATCTGGGCGTTGATCGCGCGCTCGAGCGTATTGGTGGCGACACCCCCCGAGACGATGTTGCCACCGAGCATGCGCCAGATGTCCGATTCCGAGTAGCCCGGCTCGTCGTACGAGAGCGAGATGTGCGGCTCGAGCTTGTCGTATGGCCACGACAGCACCAGATAGATGCGATTGTCGACCTCGTCGCCGCCCCGGTGCGGCGTGTACGCCTCGATGTTCATCGACGGCCGCAGCGTCTCGGAGGCCGAGAAATCCATCGTCCCCTGGGTGATGGTGAACTTGTTGCCGTAGAGTTTGTACGACCCGCGCAGAACCGTCAGCTCGCCGCGAAAGTACATGCCGCGCTCGTCGCGCAGGAACACGAGGTCCTCCGCGCCCAGCTCTACGTTCAGGTCCTCGTTGCGCACCCACACGTTCTTGGGCGCAACCACGTCGATGCTGGCCAGCCAGTCGGGCCGCGCGGTGGGCCGCGTCAACTCCGACCCGGTGTTGGTACCGCTCGAGAGGTCCTTCGAGATGACGGCTTCCTTCACGTTCAAGCGCCCGGTGAGCGTGGGAATCCGGCCCCCGCCACTCCACTCGGACAGGCGTGCGGTGAGCGTGCCGCCCAGGACCACCTCGACGTCGGGAATCGATCGCAGGGGGAACTCGTGTGCGGTCACGTCGACCTGGTAATCGACCAGGCGGTAGTTCGACACCCGCGCCCAGCCCGCGCCCACCAGCGACCCCTTCTTGCCCGACGACGCGGTCAGCGACGTCAGCCGAATCACGTCGTCGACGAAATCGACGCGCATGGCGATGCCGGAGGCGCCCTCTTGCACGCCGGCCACGCGCAGCTCGCCGCGCGAAAACGAAAGCGCGCCCGTCAGGCGCGGCGACGACGGGGTTCCGCTCGCGTCCACCCGCCCGGACAAGACGCCACGCAGGTTCGAGACGTCGCGCACGTAGGGTGTGAAGTTCGACAGCGCGTCGTTGGCGAGCGGGTCGATCTCGATGCGCGCCTCCATCGGGCGGTCGGTCTGGATGCGCGCGCCGTCGCGGAACGAGACCGTCATGGGGATGGTGGCCGTCGCGCGCGCGTTGACGACCTGCGATATGTCGAGCCTCGCGATGCGCAGAGCGCCGTTGCGATAGGCGGCGTCGACCTGGGTGGGCGGAATCGGGTGCCCCGGACCGGGCAGCGGCATGAACTCGCCCCGCGTGTGCAGCTCGGGGTCCCCGAGGGTCCCCCCCACCGTCACCGTGCCGGTGTACGTCGACGCCACGTCGGTCGGTCGATGCATCGCACGGAACAGCGACGAGAGGTCGTACTGGCCCACGCGCGCGCGCACCGAAATGGGGGCGCGCCACAGCGACGCCGGACGGTCCTCGCGCGCGAGAACGCGCGGGGCGAGGTCGCACGCCCACTCGCCTTGCGCGGTCAGCGTATCGTCGCCCTCCTGTACCCACAGCTCGCTCAGCCGGTAGCGCTCGCCGTCGAACGAGAGGGTGGCGCGCGCGGCGTCGAAGGCCACGCTGTCGACCAGTCCTCGCGTGATCGCGGCCGACAGGCGCGCGCGCGGGTTCTCTTCGCTTCCCTCCAAGTGCAGGTCGAAGGTGCCCACGCCCTCGATCGCGATGGGCACGCGCAGGACGTCGCGGAAAATAGCGAGATTGACGTTGCGGCCCCAGACGTGACCGTCGATGCGCTTTTCGCGTACGCGACGCGTCCCCGAGTACCCGAACTCGCCGCGCGAGGAGGCGAGGACGAGCGAGTCGACCACGACCGCGTCCTCGCTCACGTCAATCACAGAGGGACCGGTCGTGTTCCAGCTCTCGTTGGGCGTCTCCAAAGCTGCGTGCTTCAAGAAGACGCGCGATTCCTTCCCGCGCGCCACCACGTCGAAGTCGGCGACGAAGGTGGAGTCGCTGCGCGTCACGCGCACGTCGTGGATGCGGACCGAGGTCGTATCGACGTCCATGAGCAGGGATGGGTTCACGACCGGGTGTCCGTAGACGCGCGCGCGGCGTCCGGAGAGCGACAGCGTCACTTCAGGCGCGAGGGTTCCCGCGCGGCGGACTTCCGCCTGCACGGTGCCGCTGTCGACTTCGGTGAACTCCCAGGCGAGGTCGCGTACGGTGCCGTTGACGTTGACCTGGAAGTCGTCGAGCGGGCCCTCGAGGTGCCCGGTCAGCGCCATCGCCCCGGACACGGGCGGCAGCTCGAAGTAATTCCAGAAGTAGGAGAAGTCGGTGCCCTCGGCCTTGAACACGACGTTGGCCGGGCCTTGGTCCGCGACCGTCCCCGAGCCCTCGATCCGATAGCTCGGCCGCACCGTCGAGAAACGGTCGAGGGTCAGACCCACGCCGTCCACCCACACGCCCGCGGCGCTCACGTCGAAGGTCTCGTACCCGTCGATCACGCCGCGCTCCAGTTCGCCGCGCCACACATAGCGCCCAACCGCCTTGGTGTGCTCGACGCGGACCGCGCCGTTCAGCGACATGGGCGGCAGGTCGGAGTCCTCGATGAAGCCCCGCCCGAGGTCCAGGTCCGCGACGCGCCCGTCGAACACGAAATCCTCGGACTCGATCTCGATCCGAAACGCACCGTCGACCGAGGAGCCGAACACCTTGCCCGCGAGACGGTCGAGGTCGAGCGCGCGCGGCGTCACGTGCCCCTCGACGTCCACGTTTTCGAGCGCCACACCCAGCCCCTCGCCCGAGACGCGCCCGCGCACGCCGAGCGAGTCGACCGTTCCCGAGAGCGAGAGGCGCGCGTCGAAGGTGCCGTGCTCGTCGGGAATCAGACCCAGCTGGTGGAGCTCCTCGAGCGAGATCGGGTTGAGCACCAGCTCCACGTCCTGGAAACGGCCCTCGCGGAACTCGCCCTTGGCCACGACGAAGGACGAGTCCAGTTTGACCGCGAAATCATCGACAAAGATGCTGCGCCAGTCGGAGCGCGCGTTGAGCCGCACCGCCTCCACCGTGGTCCCGGTATCGAGGAGATAGGCGCGGCCCTCTTCGATCGACAGGTGCCCCACGCCGCGATCGTAGGCGAAGGCGCCGTCCAGATTGACGTCGCGGATCGCGAGCTGGGTCTCGTTTCCGCCGAAGGTCAGCGCGAGCCCGTCGATGCGAAAGTGGCGTACGTCGACCACCGGGGAGACCGCCTTCTTCTTCGCCCCCGGCTTGGGTACGCCGGTGCCGGGAATGATCAACCGCCCTTCCTGGTCCTGGCGCAAGTGAACGACCACGTTCTCGAGCTCGACGTCGTCGACCAAGAGGCGAAATGCGAATACCGGAATCAACTCGTAGGTGACCGAGATGCGGTCGGCCCGAAAGACGTTGTAGGACGCCTCCGGGGAGTGGTAGCGCAGGACCGGATTCTGGAGATTGATCCGGCGCACGAAGGTCCCCGACACGCCGTCGAGGGAGAACTCGAAGGGCGTTCCGGCCAGGTAGTGGCGGTTGACGTACCCCGCGATGCGTTCGGGTAGAATCCGGCTTTCGCGGTAAGCAACGACCGCCAACGCGATCGAGATCACCACCGCGATCACCGCCGAGATGCGCCGGACGTTGCTGCGCCGTCGCTCGGGACGTATCTGCTGGTCGGAATTCGCCATGCGCTAGAAGATTTGACCCAGGCTCAAATAGAAAGTTCCACTCTCGTCGGTGTAGACATCGGGCTTGAGGGGATAGCCCCAATCCACGCGAATCGGTCCGATGGGCGTGTTATAACGCACACCCAAGCCAATTCCGTACCGGAAGTCGTCCACTTCGGTCTCGGACACGTCGCTCGAGAGCCGAAAATCGCTCGCCGTCACGTCCGATGCGCTGCCCCACACGTTGCCGCCGTCGAGGAAGAACGTCCCCGCGAAGTTCCAGCGACCCAAGAGCGGGAGCGGATAGCGAAACTCGACGTTGGCAAGCGCCATGAACTCTCCCCCGTCGACGACCGATTCGCCGGATTCGACGCTGCGCGGTCCCAGGCTCGCTTCGTCGTAGCCGCGAACGGAGTTGGCGCCGCCCAAGTAGAAGCGGTCCTCGACCGGGACCCGGTCCGAGCGCCCGTACGCCGCCGAGTACCCCACGCGGGCGCGCCAGGCGAGCACCGAAGCGCCGCGCCCGTGATAGCGCTGCTCGTTGCCCGTAATCGCGTAGTAGTCGTTCTTTCCGCCCAGGATTCCGCCCGCGACCGCGGCCGTCACCACGCGGTACTCGCCGCGCCTCGGATTGAGGACGAAGTCGCGCCTGTCGCGGCTCAAGGAGCCTCCCAGAATATTGGACCGCGACTCCTCCTCCGGAAGCCCGAACTCGCGTCGCGTGATGTTCTCGATCGAGAAGGTACCCACCACTTCCGTGTCGTAGCCGAAGTCGCGGCGCGGCCTACCAAAGTTATGCGCCACCCCGAAGGTGGTTCCCTGGGTCTTGACCTCGAGGTTGGGTACCGTGCGGTCCTCTTCGATGAACGCGTTGACGCCGGCACCCAGCTTGATACCGAAGATGCGCCGCTGCTGGTAGACCGCGTCGTAGCGGTAGTAGGTGTTGCTGATGTCGATCTGGTTGAAGTCGATGTCGTCGCCCGCGAACAGGTCGAACGCGTACTGCGCCTTGAAGCGCAGGGTGCGTCCGGTACCGAAGAGGTTGCGCGTCCCCCACTCCGCGAAGATGCGGCTACCGAGCACGTTGCCCACGCCGAAGCCGGTTTCGATCCACGATTGCTTGCGCTCGCGCACGCGGATGCGAATGTCGACGGTCTGCCGGACCGGGTCGACGTTCTCGGGCAAGACGTCGACGACGTTGAACAGCCCGGTCTCGAAGAGATTGCGCTGGGTCTTGACCACCTTCTCGAAGCGACACACGTCGCCCGACCGGAGCTCGATTTCGGCGTCGATCACGCTGCGTCGCACCAGCCGGTTACCCTCCACGACGATGGCGCCCACATTGAGCGGTAGCCCGGGGTCGACGATGAACCGAATATCGACCTGGCGGCCGATGACGGTCGTGGAATCGATCACCAGCACACCGAGGTAGCCCAGGTTGTAGTGCTCGGTCTTGATCCGGTAGACGTCGGTCTGGAGCAGCGAGGCGTTGTAGGGTTTGCCGGGCGCGAGCAAGAGCTTCTTGCGCAGCTCGGCTTCGTCGACGACCAGGGGGTGCGGAAAGCTCACGGTCGCGACGCGAATCGGCTCGCCCTCCACGACGCGAATGGTGACGTCGGCGAAGCGCCCGTTCTCGAGATAGTCGACGCGCTCGATGCGGACCGTGGCATCGGGGTAGCCGATCGCGTGGTAGTACGCCTCCAATTGGGCCGCGTCGCGCTCGATCTGCTCGCGGTCGAACTTGGGCTTGCGCAGGATCGAGAAGAAGGACGGCTCCTTGGTGCGCATGCGGGCGCGGAGCACGGCGGTTTCCACGCTTTGGTTGCCGACGATCGCAATGCGATTGACGAAGACGACACGATCGTCCGGCGGGGGGTCGGAACCCTGCGCGCGGACC
>DASPGK010000223.1:0-4648 GCA_035620655.1 Candidatus Krumholzibacteriia bacterium | reverse complement strand
CCCTGCAGTCGGCGCTGCTGGAGACGCCGCTCACGATCGTGTATCGCACCACCAGTTTCAACTATGCGCTGGCGCGCCGCCTCGTGACCATCGATCGCGTCGGCTTGGTGAACGTTCTCGTGGGCTCGGAAGTGGCGCCCGAGTTCGTGCAGGGGCGCGCGCAGCCGGAACAGATCGCGCGCGCGACCGCTGCCCTGCTGGAGGATTCGGCGCGGCGCGCCGCCACCATCGCTCGTTTTCGCGAGCTGCGCGCGAGTCTCGCGGGCGGGTCGGGTGCGGAGCGCGTGGCGGAGATCGCGATCGACCTGGTCGCGGGCGGGAGGACGGCGTGAAGGCGTCGCTCGTCCTGCTCCCGCCCCTGGGCGCCCTGGTCATCCGCGCGCTGGGCACGACGTGGCGTTATAGCGTGCGCGGGAGGGATCACGTCGAGGCGGCGCGCTCGCACGGACAACTGGTGTACGCGTTCTGGCACGGCCGACTCCTCCCGCTCGCGTATCTCCATCGCGGCGATGCGGCGCGCGTGCTCGCGAGCGAACACCACGACGGCGAACTGCTGGGACGAACCGTCCGCTATCTGGGACTCGGTTACGTGCGGGGATCGAGCACACGCGGCGGGACCAAGGCGATCCTGGCCCTGGCCGACGCCGTGCGCGCGGGCTACGACGTCGCCCTCACCGTCGACGGGCCGCGCGGCCCGCGCTTCGAGGTGAAGCCGGGCGTGGTCGAAGTGGCCAAGCTGACCGGGGGCGCCATCGTGCCGGTATCGACGGGATCGCGGCGGCGCCGCGTGTTCGCCTCGTGGGATGCCTTCGAGCTCCCCGCGCCGTTCTCGCGCGTCGTGGTCGAGTACGGCCCGGCCATCCGGGTCCGACCCGACGCCGGTCGCGAGGAAATGGAAGGGAAGCGACGCGAGCTGGAGGAGAGTCTGCGAAGACTCACCGAGTCGTGCGATCGCGAGGCGCACGCGTAGCTCAACCATGCGCACCATCAGCTCAAACCGAAGTACGTGGGAAGGTGTGCCCGCGCTCACGCCGCTGTCGTGGGTGTATCGAGGCGGGGTGGCGGCGGCGCGCGCGCTGCGCAGACCCGCGGGCGCAGGAGACTCGACGCCGCGGGTAGTCGCGATCGGCAATCTCGAAGTGGGGGGAAGCGGGAAGACGCCGCTCGCGTTGTGGCTCCTGGAGCGGTGGGCGCGCGCGGGCAAGCGAGCCGCGTACGTGAGCCGCGGCTTCGGAAGTGCGGCGGGGACCGGACCGCTGGTGACCGTGGTACCCGCGGCGAACGCGGCCCCGGCCTCGTTCGCGGGGTTGCGGCTGGTGTTTCGGGACGGGCCCGACCTGGCCGCGTCGATCGGCGACGAGGCGGCGATGGTCGCGCGGCGCGCGACCGCTATACCGCTCGTGATAGCGCGCGACAAGCGCCGCGCGGTGGAGGTCGCTTCCGCCATGGGCGCCGAGGTCGTGGTCGTCGACGACGCGTTCCAATCGTTCGCCCTCGCGCGTCATCTGGATCTACTCCTGCTCGATGCCCGCCGGCCGCTCGCCAGCGGGCGCGTGCTTCCCGCCGGGCGGTTGCGAGAGCCTCCGTCGGCGATCGCGCGCGCCGACGTGGTGGTCTTCAACGGCGCGGCCGATGCGGCCGCGATCGAGGGTGCCACGGCACGCGTCGCGCGCTGGATTCACGCGCGCCAGCGCGTGTACGGACTGCGGCGCGTCGTTCGACTGGTTGCCGCGACTCCTTCGGCGAAAGAGCCGGTGTCGAGGGCCGTGGTCGTTTCGGGCATTGCGCGGCCGGACGACCTGCGCGATGCGATCGAAGCCTTGGGCGTGCACGTGGCCGACGCGATCGCGTTCCGCGACCACCATCGCTACACGGAGGCCGACGTTGGGGTCATCCGCGAGCGCGCGCGTGGTGGAGCGATCGTCACGACCGAAAAGGACTGGGTGAAGCTCGAGCGCTTCGAATGGGGAGAAACACCGGTCTGGGTCGCGCGCCTGGACGTCGAGTTGGTGGGCGGTGGGGAGTTCGACGCCTAGCGACAACAACGAGCGCCGCAGAGTCTGCTCTGCGGCGCTCGTTTCGAATCGGGAGGTAGGCCGATACCGACCGTTACTCGATATTGACGGCGTCGGAGAAGTTGACCGACACCGAGGCGCTGAGCTCGATCTCTTCCTCGGTTCCGACCTCGCGGCCGGTGAAGGTCACGTCGGCGCGCATGCTGATCTGGTTCGCCGAGCCGATGAGCGGCGATAGAACCGGACCCGCCTTGTCGCCCCAGGTGACCAGACGAATGAACGCTTCCGTCTCGTCGCCCACCGACACGTAGATCGACGAGGCCTCGTCGCGGGTCGCCAGGGTGCCGGTGCCGCCGTCGGTACGAGTCCACACCACATGGTAGCTCTCGATGACAACCTGGTTGTGGGTCGTGCCGGTGATGAACGCGTTGTATGGGCGCGCCGTGAACGTCACCGGAATGAGGTCCTCGGAGATGTACGCCGGGTCGGTTCCGTTATCGACCACGACGTCGCTCTGGACGGGCGTGCCGAGGTTGAAGTCCTGAATGCTCACGATGGTACGTCCCGATTCGGGCGCGTCGTCGCACGCGACCAGCGCCATCACGGCGAGGACGGCGACCAACGCGATGTAACGCTTCGCCATGAAACCTACCTCCTAAAAGGGTGCTCGCCACCGCCGCCGCTCTCTTCGGGGTCGGCGGAATGGGCAATCGGTGGGGGTCATTCGCAATCGTCGTGCCAGCGACCACCACCGCACCGCCGGCGGAACCCGCGTGATGTAAACGCCTTAGCGTGCCGACTGGGTTTGCCGCCGAGCGCCGACCCGGTTCGCCGATGTGCAATCTGCGTGTTGCAGGGGATCGTTGTTGCAAATCGGGGCGCGCCCTGCCTAGCATCGGGTACACTGCCCGCATCCCAAGGAAGAACTTCGACTTAAGACGTTCCGTGGTCCAAACCGACTTCCTCATCATCGGCTCGGGAATCGCCGGCCTCTCGCTCGCGTTGAACCTCGCCGAGCGGGGGCGGGTGACCGTCGTGACCAAAAAGGCCCTTGAGGACTCTAACACGAACTACGCGCAGGGCGGTGTGGCCGGCGTTCTGGGCAGCGACGACAGCTTCGAGCTCCACGTCGAAGACACCCTCGGCGCGGGCGCCGGTTTGTGCCGGCGCGAGATCGTCGAGATGGTCGTGCGCGAAGGGCCCGCGCGCATCCGCGACCTCACCTCGCTGGGGGTCGCCTTCACCACTCAAGGGGGGCGCCTCGCGCTGGGACTCGAGGGGGGGCACTCGCGCCATCGCATCGTCCACCACGCCGACCATACCGGCCGCGAGATCGAATCCCATTTGTTGGACGCCGTGCTCGAACACGAGCGCATCGACGTGCACCCCTACCACATGGCGATCGATCTGATCGCGCCGCGCCACCTCTCGCGCGGGGATGAAAACGGCGTGTGGGGGGCGTACGCGATGGACGCGGGCACCGGCGAGGTGCGCGCGTTCGTCGCCAAGCGAACCATTCTCGCCACCGGCGGCGCCGGCAAGGTCTACCGCTACACCACCAATCCGGACATCGCGACCGGCGACGGCGTGGCCATGGCGTACCGCGTGGGGGCGCGCATCGCGAATCTCGAGTTCGTGCAGTTCCATCCCACGTGCCTGTATCACCCGCGCGCCAAGTCGTTCCTCCTGACCGAAGCGCTGCGCGGCGAAGGCGGGCGCCTGATCGACGCCACGGGTGCGCGCTTCATGGACGCGTACGACCCGCGCGGCGAGCTGGCCCCGCGCGACATCGTGGCCCGCGCCATCGACAGCGAGATGAAGAGGACGGCCGCGCCCTGCGTGTACCTCGACATCGCGCATTTTTCGCCCGCGCTCATCGAACGACGCTTTCCCAGTATCCTCGGGCGCTGCCTCGAGCTCGGCATCGACCCGCGCCGCGTCCCGCTGCCGGTGGTGCCGGCGACGCACTACTTCTGCGGCGGGGTGGACGTCGACGCGCGCGGACGCACGTCGGTGCCCAACCTGTTCGCCGTCGGCGAAGTGAGCCACACCGGCTTGCACGGCGCAAACCGACTCGCCAGCAACTCGCTCTTGGAGGCGCTCGTGTTCGCCGAGCGCGCGCACACCGCGGTGCTGGAGGGAGTCGAGCAGACGAGTCTGCCCGACGTGAAGCGATGGATTGCACCCGGCACCGGTGCCGCGCCCGACCCGGTAGTGCTCGAGCACGACTGGGACGAAGCGCGTCGCGTCATGTGGGACTACGTCGGTATCGTGCGCAGCGACGCGCGCCTCGCGATCGCCGCCGAGCGCATGGCGTCGCTCGCGACCACGGTCGAGGCGGTCTATCGCGCCAGCCGCGTCACACTCGATCTGCTCGAGCTGCGCAACATCGTCCAGGTGGGACGCTTGGTGGTGGAATCGGCGCAGAGCCGCAAGGAGAGCCGCGGCCTGCACTTCACGGAGAGCTACCCGGCGCGCGACGACGCGCACTTCTTGCGCGACACGGTGGTGGTCGCGCGCGCGGAGCACTGACCATGGAGTGGTACAAGGTCGCCTTTGGCGACATCTATCCGCTGGTTTACCCGCACCGCGACGACCAGGAAGCGGTGCGGGTCGCGCGCGGACTGGCCCCG
>DASPGK010000222.1:0-3063 GCA_035620655.1 Candidatus Krumholzibacteriia bacterium | reverse complement strand
AAAGCAATAGAACCGTAAGTCGTCGGCGGGAGGAAAATGCGGCCACTCTCGTTGACGCATGCGAATGGGCCGGCGCCGCAGGGCGACCGGCCCATTCGATCTCCAGAAGAGAGGTGAGGCCGTGAAGACAACATGCAGAATAGGATTCTCTTTCGCGATTGGAGTGCTGCTCCTGCCCAGCGACGGCCTGGCTCGTAACCCCATTCGCAACGCATTCTTCTCCGTATATCCGTCCGCGGTCGGTACGCGCCTCGACAATCTCCCCAGTAACAGCGGGCACTGCGGCGCTTGCCACTTCGATTTCGACGGCGGCGGCCCGCGCAATCCCTATGGGAGCGCGATCGAGGTCAAGATCAACCAGGGACTTTCCGCCACCAATGCGATTCTCGCGGTCGCCGGGGACGACGTCGACAACGACGGTTACAGCAGCCTGATCGAGATCACGTCGACCAGCTTCGGGAACACGCCGACGTTTCCCGGGCTGAAGGCGGGCGACGAATCGTCGGTGATCAACGTCAGTCCCCTCGATCTCATCGGCTATCTGACGCCCACGGGCGGAACGGACACCACGCCGCCGGTCGTCGCGGTAATTTGGCCCAACGGCGGGCAAGTCTTCGCCGCCAACTCGACGCAGAGCATCCAGTGGTCGGCGACGGACGCCGGCGGGATTTCGCTC
Source organism: Candidatus Krumholzibacteriia bacterium (assembly GCA_035620655.1). GTDB lineage: Bacteria > Krumholzibacteriota > Krumholzibacteriia > WVZY01 > JAKEHA01 > JAKEHA01. The sequence continues at coordinate 2,387 of DASPGK010000222.1, read as the reverse complement.
GTGAGCCTGTACGTTTCCGACGACGGCGGAGTGACGTTCACGCCCATTTCGTTCAACGAAGCGAACGACGGCTCGTTCGACTGGTTCGTGCCCAATCGCCCGGGAAGCGCCTACATTGCGCGCGTGATCGCGCGCGACAACGCGGGCAACTACGGCTCCGACTGGGGCGACGGGCTGTTCACGATCACCGTCGCGCCCGGAGGCATCGCGCCGACCACGCTGCGCGACATGGACCTGCCGGGCACGCAGCCGTTCGCGCTCGCGCTCGCCGATCCCCAGGATTGCGCGGGCTGTCATGCCGATTACGACCTCAACGCGGAGCCGTGGCACCAGTGGAAGGGAAGCATGATGGCGCACGCGCAGCGCGACCCCCTCTTCCTGGCGTGCCTCGCGGTTGCGGAGCAGGACGCGCCGTCGGTCGGCGACTTGTGCCTGCGCTGCCACACACCCGGCGGCTGGGTCGAAGGACGCTCCGTCGACACCGGCGGCGGTCTGGTCAACGCGAAGGACCGGCAGAGCATCCACTGCGATTTTTGCCACCACTTGGTCGATCCCGTCTACGTCGCCGGGGTAAGCCCCGTGCAGGACGTCGCGGTTCTCGATTCGCTGGATGCGGTGCCGCCGGGATACGCGAACGGGCAGTTCGTTCTGGATCCCAATGCGATTCGCCGCGGTCCGTTCGCGGACGCGCAGGCCAGCCACGCGTTCCTCGAGTCGCCGTTTCACCGCTCGTCCAACCTGTGCGGGACCTGCCACGATGTGAGCAACCCGGTCTTCGAGTACGCCGGAGCTCCCGGCAAGTACGCGCCCGGTGCGTTCGACACTCCGCACCCCGACGGAAATGTACGCAACATGTTCCCCGTCGAGCGCACGTTCAGCGAGTGGACGCAGAGCCAGTACGCGAACGGCGGCGTGTTCGCGCCCCAGTTCGCGGGCAACAAGCCCGACGGCATCGTGTCCACGTGCCAGGACTGCCACATGCAGGACGTGAGCGGGAAGGGCTGCAACGAGCCCGGCGCGCCCACGCGCGCCAATCTGCCCAAGCACGACCTGACCGGCGGGAACACGTTCCTGCCCGATATCCTGCCGGTCTTCTTTCCGGGCGAAGTCAACGTGGCGGAGTTGCAGGACGGGAAGCAGCGCGCGATCGCAATGCTGCAACTGGCGGCGTCGATGTCGCTGGCGGCCGGCCAGGACGGCCCCCATCCCACCGTGACCGTCACGGTGACGAACGAGACGGCTCACAAACTGCCGTCGGGATATCCGGAGGGGCGTCGCGTATGGCTCAACGTGAAGGCGTACGACGAATCGGATGCGCTGGTGTATGAGTCGGGCGCCTATGATCCGGCCACCGGGATACTGACGCACGACGCCGACGCGAAGATCTACGAGATCAAAATCGGCGTTTCCTCGCGCTTGGCGCCGATCTTGAATCTCCCCGCAGGACCGTCGTTCCATTTCGTCCTGAACGACACGGTGTACTCCGACAATCGCATCCCACCCCGAGGCTTCACCAACGCGGCTTTTGAGGCGGTTCAGTCGCCGGCGGTGGGACACGCGTATGCGGACGGTCAGCACTGGGATGAAACGATGTACGTGCTTCCCACGGAGGCGCGCTTCGTAAGAGCAACGCTGTATTACCAGACGACCTCCAAGGAGTACATCGAGTTCCTGCGGGATGCCAACACCACCAACAGCGCGGGCATCGACCTGTACAATGCGTGGGTCGCGCAGGGACGCGGGGCGCCGGTCGCGATGACGACCGACACCATCAGCGTCGACCTGCAGCCCACGGATGTGAGTGCTCCGCTCGCGACCACCGAGCTCTATCCGAACTACCCCAACCCGTTCAACCCGGCGACCTCGATTCGCTTCTCGCTGTCGAAGCGGCAGCGCGTGCGCATCGAAGTCTTCGACGTCACCGGTGCGAGCGTCAAGAAGCTGGTCGACGAAGAGCGGCCGGCGGGCGTTCAACGCGTGGAGTGGAACGGGCGGAACGCGTCCGGCGAACCGATCGCGTCCGGTGTGTATCTGGTCAAGATGCAGACGCGGGAGGGCAACTTCGTGCGCAAGGCGGTCCTGTTGAAGTAATCGATTGTAAGCGAGCCGGGGTAGAGGGCGCGGGTCAATCGACTCGCGCCCTTTGCGTTTCTTGCCGGCTCGCGATCGCGATAGACGCGGTATACTGCCATTCGGACCATTCTCCGATCACGCACGCAGGAGGTTCTTGAATGCAGCTCATCAATCTAAAGGACGTGGAACCGCGCGAGGTGCAACCCGGGCATCTCGCGCGCTTCGTGCATTCGGCGCGCATGACGGTCGCGCACTGGCGCATCGACGCCGGTTCGTCGATCCCCGAGCACGACCACCCGCACGAGCAAATCGTG
>DASPGK010000221.1:0-3184 GCA_035620655.1 Candidatus Krumholzibacteriia bacterium | reverse complement strand
TACAAGGTCGGCGACATCGCGCGTATCGTCAAGTCGGCGGGCGGCAATCTCAACGCGGGCACGAGCTACTCGTACACGATGTACTACGTCGTGCTGCCGTCGCGTGAATTCGAGACCGCGCTCGAGGTGCAGGCCGACGCGATGATGCACAGTACCTTCGACACCCATGAATTCACGAAAGAACGACTGGTCGTCATCGACGAGGCCCGCATGTACGACGACCGCCCGGAGTCGTTCACGTTCTATCGCACCATGGAGCTGGGCTTCGAGAAGCACACCTACCGGCGCCCGATTGCCGGCTACCAGCACATCGTCGAGAAGATCACGCGCGACCAGTTGGTGGAGTTCTACCGCAACTACTACCGGCCGTCGAACGCGGTGCTGGTGGTGGTGGGCGACGTCGACACCGACCAGGCCTTCAAGCGCATCGAGGAGGCGTACGGCGGGTGGTCCAACGGGCGCGTCGTCGTCAACGAGCCGCCCGTCGAGCCCCCCCAGACGGCACTCCGCTTCAAGGCCTACGAGGGCCCCATGGACCACGCGTACCTGGGCGCGGGCTTCCACGTCCCCAGCATCCTGCACGACGATTATCCGGCGCTGCAGATGCTCGCGGAGCTCGCGAGCTCGGGTAAGAGTTCGCGCTTCTATCGCAAGGTGCGCGAAGAGAAGCGTCTGGTCACCAGCGCGGGCGCGGATTTGCTGGCCGAACGATGGCCCGGGTTTTTCCTCCTGGCCGCGTCGATGCCGCCCGCCAAGTGGGAGTCGGCGTGCGGCGCGCTCTTGCAGGAGATCGAGCGCTTCAAGCAGGACCTGGTATCGGAGTCCGAATTGGACAAGGCGCGCCGGCAAGTGGAGCGGGCGATGTACCGCGAGTTGGAAACTATGGAGGGACAGGCATCGAACATCGGCTACTACCAGCTGCTCGGCGATTTTCGGCTCGCCGACCGCCATCGCGAAGCGATCCAGCGCGTCACACCCGACGAGATCGTGGACGTCGCGCGCAAGTACTTCCACCCCGCGAACCTTTCGCTGGTCGCGTACGTCCCCAAGTCCTTCGGTCTGGAGAGCCTGACCTACGAGCGTATTTCGGGCGTGGTCGACGGGGCCCTGAGCTCGACCGGTGGCGTGACGGAGATGCCCGCGACACCCGCGTCCGTATCTCCGTCGTCGGTCCCGACCGGGCCGCGCGCTTCGCGTGCGCGTGAGGAATCCGCAGTCACGTCGTTCGCGCTCGACAACGGCGTGCGCGTCTTATTGAAACAAAGACCCAACGTCCCGCTGGTATCCATGCTCACGGTGTTCCCGGGCGGCGGGCGCTTCGAGCCGGAAGGGAAGTCGGGGTTGGGGATGCTGACGCACCGCGTGCTGACCAAGGGCGGCGCGCGCTTCTCCGGGGAGGAGATCGCGGAGAAGATCGAGGGCCTGGGCGGTTCGATCGACAGTTACTCCTCGTTCGACACCGGCGGCGTGTCGGTCGGGGTGCTCTCGGAGTACGCCGAAGAGGCGGTCGAGATCTACCGCGACGTGCTGCGCGAGCCCAAGTTCGACGTCGGGCGCATCGAGCAGGAGAAATCACGCCTGCTCGAAGAGCTCGCGCGTCGCCACGACAACCCGGTGCCTTTCGCGATGGACCACTTGTTCCGCTCGGTCTTCGGCGCGCACCCGTACGCGTACCCCTTCCTGGGCGACGCCAAGGAAGTCGGCGCGCTGGGCGCGCGCGACTGCACCGAGTGGTATCACGCGCTCTTGGCGCCGTCGCGTGCCGTCCTCGCCATGGTCGGCGATCTCACCATCGAGCGCGCACAGAGCATTGCGGATCGATTGCTGGGCGATTTGGCGGCCGGCCCGATGATCGAGCCGCGCGCCGATGCGGCGGGCCGGCCGTTTTCCCCCGGCGAGCACGTGCTGCGACGCGCGGGCATCAAGCAGGCGGTGACCTTCGTGGGATTCCCGGCCGCGCGCATGGAGACGCCCGAATCGACTGCGCTCGAAGTCGCGAACGCGGTTTTGACCGGCCTGGGCGGGCGGCTCTTCGTCGAGCTGCGCGACAAACGCTCGCTGGGGTACATGACGGGGTCGGCCTACAACGCGCTCTATCGGAGCGGGATCTTCTTCGGCTACGCCAACCCGGGCGCGGAGGGAATCGACGAAGCGGTGCGCGTCATCCTGCACGAGCTGGATGTGATCTCGCGCGAGCCGGTGAGCGACGAAGAGATGTCGCGCGCCAAGGAGTGGCTCGCGGGATCGCACGTGATGGAGCTGCAGCGCAACGGCGCGCAAGCGGTCGCGTACGGAACCTACGAAGCACTGGGCTTCGGGTGGCCGGCGGTGGACCGCCTGCCCGACGAGATTCGTGCGGTGACCACCGACCAGGTCATGGCCGCCGCCCGCGCGACGTTCCAGCGCGAGAACGCGGTCATCGTGAGGATGCTGCCCGAGTAACCCACAAAGCGTTTACAGCACCGGGGCTTTCGCCCCGGTGCTGCAACGAGTTCCGTTCCCCCGTGCGGATAGCAGCCTAATCGCACGTGAGCCCGGCCCTAGCGATTCTCACCGAGCGGAGGGCGTAACCAACCACCCGGTATATACGAAAGCGGTGAACCCCGGCCGGAGGGGTAAGAGAAAAAGCGGCTAATTAGTGGGGTCGGTTCGGGTAGTCGCGCCCGCGACGGGGACGGCGCCGGTGGTCGGCCAGGGGTTGTCGCCCCACATCGCGTTGCGCTTGGAAAGCGTCCACGGGAGGCGTGCATAAGGATCGTCTTCGATATCCAGGGGACCGATCGCGCCGCGCCGCAACGAACGGAGGGCGAACTCGACGCGCCCCGTGAGTTCGTGGTCGATGCCCATTCGCTTCCCAGAGATTTCCATCGCCAGGGTGAACAACGTATCCGCGCCCGCCGAGTCGAAGGGCGCGATATGGGCGGCTTCGTGCGCCAGACCGGCGACGACGTCCGTGTACGCGAGCGGGGATCCGGAGTACACGTCCAGTCGTTCATTGATGGTCCCAAGAACGCGCGCCGCGACCCGGTGCTGCCGAAGCGCGTCCGCTTCGGTCCCGTGGCGGTCGAGGAAATGCGCGTACTCGTCGATCATTCGATAGATGACGAGCCCGAAGAAGGGGTCGTTGTGGACGATCCCCCGGTAGCGCATGGCCTCGCGATAATGGAAGTCCGCCGATTCGGCG
>DASPGK010000220.1:0-5618 GCA_035620655.1 Candidatus Krumholzibacteriia bacterium | reverse complement strand
GCCGGTACGCGGCCTCCAACTCGGCGATGGCTTCCGCTCCGGTCGCCACCGCGGTGACGCGCGCCTTCCAGCTCACGACTTGCTCGTGCAATACGCCGCGTACCTTCTCGTGACGGTGCAGCACCAGCACGCGCACGCCTTCGAGGTTCTCGGGCTGCGGAGGCTCCATGGGGGCCTCGCGATCGAGCGGGAAGGTCAGCGTGAAGGCGAAGGTCGAGCCGCTCTTGGGCGTGCTGGTCACCGTGATCTCGCCGTCCATGAGCTCGATCAGCTCCTTCGTGATCGCGAGTCCCAGGCCGGTACCACCGTAGCGCCGCGTGATCGAGCCGTCGGCCTGCGTGAACTTCTCGAAGACGGCGTCCAGCTTGTCGTGTTCGATGCCGATGCCGGTGTCCTCAATGGAGACGCGCACGCGCGCCGACTCGTCGTCACCGTCCAGCTTCTCAATGCTGATGAGCACGTAGCCCTCGTGGGTGAATTTGAGCGCGTTGCCCGCGAGGTTCATCAGCACCTGCCGGATGCGGCCCGCGTCGCCCACCACGCGGCGGGGCACGTCGGGCGCGTAGCGCACGATGAGTTCGATTCCCTTCTCCTCCGCGCGCTCCGCGATGAGCGCTACCACTTCGTCGGTCGCGGCCACCAAGTCGAACGGGATCGGGTCGATGGTCAGACGGCCCGCCTCGATGCGAGAGAAGTCGAGAATATCGTTGATGATCGCGAGCAGCGCTTCGGCCGAACTCTGCACGATGCGCACGTAGTCCCGCTGCTCCGGCGTGAGCTCGGTGTCGAGCAACAGCCCGGTCATGCCGAGGACGCCGGTCATGGGCGTACGCACCTCGTGGCTCATGTTGGCGAGGAACTCGCTCTTGGCGCGGCTGGCCGATTCGGCGGCCTCTTTGGCGCGCATCGACGCCTCTTCCGAGCGGCGCAGCACCTCGAGGTCGGTGATGTCCTGGAGCATCAGGATGGCTTCGTCAACGCGGTTGTCGTGCGACTTAATGGGCATCGCGGTGGCGTAGATGTGGCGGGTGACGCCGTCGACGTCGAGGCGAACCTCGCGGTGCGACACGGTGCCGGTCGCGAGCACTTGCGCCGTCGGGCACGCGGCGCAGATCGCGTGCTCGCCGCACAACAGCTCGTTGCACGAGGCCGTGCGCCCCGCGTGTGCGCTCTGCATCCCGCCGAACCAGGCGCGGCAGATGTTGTTGAGCCAGCGCACGCGCAGGCTGGGGTCGAAGACGACGAATCCGGCGTCGGTGTGATTGACGAGCGCGGAGAGCTTCTGGCGCTCGCGTTCGAGGAAGCGGACCTGGCGGTCGTGGGTCTGGAACCAGCGCTCGAGCTCCTCGACGCGGCGCCGCAGCGCGTCGACGGATTCGAGTTGGACCCCGGAGGACTTCTTGGGCATGCGGCTCCCCTTCGCGCGCGCCTACGCGCCCGCGTTCGCGCGCCGGCGCGCCTCGTACTTCGCGGCCAGCCAGTCGGCGACCACGCGCACCTCGCGCTCCGTGCGCGCGTCGAAGGCGTCGATGTCGTGGCTGTCGATGTCGATTTGGGCGAAGATGGTGTCGCCCTTGCGGATCAGCACGACCAATTCCGACTTGGTGGCACTCGAGCAGGCGAGGTAATTGGGCTCTTTCGACACGTCGGGCACGTTCTTGTCGCGCCCTTCGGCCACCGCACTCCCGCACACACCCCGCCCCACCGAGATGAAGACGTGGTCGGTGGGCGCGCCAACGAACGGGCCCAGGCGCAGGACGTCGTCGGGGAACAACTCGTAGATGCCGGTCCAGTGGAAGCGCGGGTTCGATCGGTGGACGAGGTCGACGGCGCGCTCGAGGACCGAATCGAATCCGGCGCCACCGGCCGCAAGCTCGTCAAGCCGCTGGCAGATTTCCGAACCGCTGAGCGGGTTCTGGGGCACGGGAAACCTCCGTAAGTGCGGGTCGATAATGGGACTAGTCGGAGTGCGGGCCGAGTCCTATCGACGCATGGATGCTCCGGACCGCAACTCCCATGCCATGATGCCGGGATGCAGCAGCCCCGCAACGACTTCGGGCGCGGAGCACCGGCCTCCCGGCGTCACCGCGCCCGACGTCGCGTCCTCACGATGGGGGCGAAGGCGCTACTTCAGGAGCACCGCCTTACGCGTGAGGGTTTCCGTGCTCGTCGTCAGGCGGAAGAAATACACGCCCGACGCGACTTGCCTGCCGTTCGAGTCGGTCCCGTTCCACTGCGCTTCGAAGAAGCCGGCGGGCTTCCTCGCGTCGTCGAGAAGCGTGCGCACCAAGCGCCCCGTCACGTCGTACACCGCGAGCGACACCGTCTCCGCCTTCGGTAGCGCGAAGCGAATCGTGGTCGAGGGGTTGAACGGGTTCGGGTAGCTCTCGAGCACGAGGCTCTTCGGCAGCGGCGAGTCGTCGGTGGGCGTGGGTTCGCCGAACGGGTCCGGGAACTCGATGATCTGACGGTTCAGGGTTCCGTTCGTGTTCCAGGATACCTCGACTTCGAGGATCAAATAGGAGGGAATGGGAATCTCTTCGATGATGTCGGAAAGGGCGTCCTCGGGGGTCACGGTCCCAGTTCCAACCATCGTGAGGGGCAGTGCCGCGTATGCCGGATCGCAAGGACTCAAGCTCGCGAGCGGGAGCAGCGTCGGCGAAAGTCGATATCCGACGGTAACCGTGAGTTGGTCGTCCCAAACATGGTTCTCCTCGTCGATCATCGAAATCCATCCGCCGCTTCCGCGGTCGACGGCGCCGACCGACCATCGTACGAAGTCGATGGCGCCGGTGTCGTTGTCCAAGGCCGAGAACGCTTCGCAATTCACGCTCGGAATCCGCAACTCCGGCGGCACCAGGTGGGCCGGCGTCTGCGCGGGCACTTGGTCCGTCACCCAGTGAGAGCGCAGCAAGGTGAGCGGCGGCTGCCCCGGCGGGTTGTTGGGCTTGCACTTGCCCGAATGCTTGCGACCTCCCGGGGGCACTGTGGTCGGCACCGGATACTCGGTGATCGTCTCATCCAGCGACGGCACGTAGCTCACAATCGGCAGGGGCGCCGTTTCGATCGGGCAGTCGTTGTCGTCGACGATCGCGCTGTAGAACTGTTCGGCTGGATCCGGAGCACCGACGAACACCAGGCTCGTGCCGGTAGTCGGGTACGGCAGAACGTTTTGCGTCCACTGCTGCTCGTACTTGGTGCGGCAATGCATCGGATAGTCTTCGACTTCGCCGAACTGCGCCGCGCCCCGCTCCGCGTTCAGCGTGCCGTCGATGTTGTTGATGATCCCGACGTGCTCTCCGTAGTCGACGCGCGCGCGCAGCCACACCGGCCGCGTGGGGTCGATGAACGGGGGCAGGAACACGGAGGCCGTGGCCGTGGTGGTCAGGATCGTGTTGGGCCCGAGCGGCGGCGGCGGCGCCTGTCCCACCGACATGAACCACTCTTCCCAAACACAATTCTGATTCAAGTCGATCCACGCGTTCGCGAACAAACCGCGCGCGGGGTAGTTGTGCGCGTTCCCCTGCGCGTCGCTCGCGTACTTGATCCACGCCGTGACCGTGAGCAGGCGCCCCCAGATGGGCGGATTCGGGTACCACGTGACGCCGTCGTCGAGCGGGTCGCGGTCGACGATGTTCGCCTCGCACTCCGGTGTGACGCCGGGGCCGTTGAATCGCGCCAGCCACTCATATGTCCAGTTGCGGGCGCCCTGCACCGGCTTGATGCCGAAGATGTGCTCGGCGCCCTCCGCGCGCGCGTCGAGCTGGAGCTCGTTGAGCACGCGGCCCTGCCCGACCAAGTGCACCAGCGTCGGATACTGATTGAACACGCCCATCCACGGGTCGGGAGCGTCGCCCAGATCGGGCGTGTAGAGGAAATTGCACGGGTCGCGGTCGGCGTTCTCCAGGGTCTGATCGAAGTTGTTGCCGCCGAACGCGGGGCACAGGGTGGGGTGCATGGTCGGCGTGATTCCGTCGGCCGCATCGGCCGCCCCGGGGTTCGGATTGATCGGGTGCGCGATGCCGATGAAATGCCCGATCTCGTGCACCGCCGTACCGGCCACGTTGAAGGCCGCGACGGCCGCCGGGGGAGAGCAGGCGTTGGTGGCGGGGTTGACGACCCACGCCAGGGCGGGGTCGAACGTGATGTCGGACTCGATGATGCGGCCGGTCGGCATGTCGAAGAACAGCACCGTGAACGCGAGCGCGCCCACTACCGACCCATAGGTGTTGGCAAACGACTCCGCGACGAGGTTGCCGCCGTCGACGATGTCGGTGCCGGCGACGATGTCGTCGCCGCCCGGCTGCGACTCCAATACGCCGTTGGGGCCCGGCCCCACCACCACACCGCCCGCGGCCACCGGGTTGCCGGGAGCAACCACCTGCACGTCGTCCATGGCACCGTCGCCGAAACCGATGGTGTTGTAACCGTCCATTCCGGGTCCGCCGAGCGCGGGCGTTCCCGATTCGACGAAGCCGATGATGGACGGCGCGACCGCTTCCCACGCCGCGAACGACGCCGCGAACGCGGCGCGAGCAGCCGCGCGATCCGCGGCGGTATTGTCGGCCCCGTTGCCGTCCAGGTCGGGGACGGGATTGGGATTCATCGCCCACGGCACGTCGCAGCCCGGGAATTCGCGCAGGTCCCAGTGCATCATCGGCGGCCACTCGTGGAGCTGGAGCTCCGCGAGGAGGGCGGCCGGATCGGGCGCGAGAACGCGCGGGATCGCCTGCGCGTTCACGCGCGTGGTTGCGACTAGAATGCATCCGATTGCCAGCAGGATCGTGATCGTCTTTTTCATCGTCGATCCCTCCTACTGCCCGATCGGCCGGAGCACCGACCGGATTTCGCGCACCACATCGTCCTTCTCGAACGTCGCCGCAGGGCCGAGCAGGATGTCGGCGCCGGAGGCGTCGGTCGCGACGCGCATCTTGCCTGCCGCGTCGCCCACAATGGGCGTGTCGCGCACGTCGAAGTTCGGGCGCAGGAACAGGAACACGCGCTCGTCGGGCGCGAACGTCGGCTGACCCACGACCGCCATCCCGATGTCTCCGACCGAGCCGCCGGCGAATCGCACATCGACGACGCCGCGGCCGAGATTACCCTTATGGTACTGATCGACGCGGACCGTGACGGTGGTGTAGATCCGCGTGCGGTCCGCGTTCCAGTCGCTGCGAATTCCGGTGACTTGACCTTCGAATATCACCGACGCGTTGCGGGTAAGCTGGTCGATCGATAGATCGACGTAGCGAGTGGCCCGCGGCGCATCTACGCCGGCGAGCGACACCGTGAGTACGGTGGCAAGAAACACTGCGCGCATGAAGCACCTCCATCGCGCAACACGACGCGAGCGGTCACGCGAACGTTGGGGGCAAACGAGGAACTTCGGAAAACTGGATGGCGGCCGGTGCGGGCGGCAGGCGGGATGAACTTCGACCCAGGGAGCGCCGCGGTTCGGTACGGCTAGCAGGTGGTCGTCATCGTCGGGGAGTATACCACCGAGTTATCGCGATGACAACCGTCCGGTTGCAATGAACACCCGCCGGGTGTATGTGACTCCGTCGGGGAAGCGGGCGCCCAGCGTCTCGCGGGCGTCGGCGCGGAAGCGGCGCCATTCG
>DASPGK010000219.1:0-10576 GCA_035620655.1 Candidatus Krumholzibacteriia bacterium | reverse complement strand
CACCGACACGGCGCACACGCAACCGATCAGCAATGGGGTGTGGTGCGGCCCGGCCGTCATGGCGAAGGAGAGCAGCAGTACGGCGGCGCCCGCGACGAGATCGCACGCAATCAGGATGCGCTTGCGCGACTCGCGGTCGGCGACCACGCCCCCGATGGCTCCCAGCAGCACGAACGGCAAGGTGCCGAGCATCATGACCACCCCCATCAAGGTGGCCGATTCGGTGGCGTGCTTGATCCAGAACATCGCGGCGATGGCGAAGGCCTGCGACCCCATCCGGCTCACCATCTGGCCCTGCCAGACCAGGACGAAGTTTCGGTTCCAGAGCCGGCGCGGAATCCCGTTACTTGTAGCGATCGAACATTCTCCTTACAATCGCGCCATGAACCACGACGCCTCCGAGCCCCGTTTCCGCTCCGTTCGCCTCCCCTTCACCCGGCGCTCTCCCGAAGAGATGCTGCGCAGGTCGGCGGAGTTTGCAGACGAAGTCACCGCCCGTCGCTCCGTGCGCCACTTTTCGAGCGACCCCGTCCCGCGCGGTGTCATCCTCGACTGTATTCGAGCCGCCGGTCAAGCGCCGTCCGGGGCCAACAAGCAGCCGTGGACGTTCGTCCTGGTGACCAATCCCGAGGTGAAGCGGAGAATCCGCGAGGGGGCGGAAGCGGAGGAACGGGAGCACTATGGCGGGCGCGCCTCCGAGCGCTGGCTCGCGGACCTCGAGCCGCTCGGTACCGACGAGCACAAGCCGTTCCTGGAAGTCGCACCCGCTTTGATCGTCGTCTTCGCGCAGCGACACGGACCGCGCCCGGACGATCAGCACTACTACGTCAGCGAGTCGGTAGGAATCGCGGTCGGCTTCCTGCTCGCGGCTCTCCACCACGCCGGCCTCGCGACGCTCACGCACACGCCGAGCCCGATGAAGTTCCTGAATCAGATCCTGGACCGGCCCGGCAACGAGCGCGCGTACCTGCTGATCCCGGTCGGGTATCCGTCGACCGACTGCCGGGTCCCGGATATCGCGCGCAAGCCGCTCTCGTCGTATCTGGTCGAAGTCGACTAGGCGCCCTTCACGCGACGCGGCACAACAGCCCCTTCAAGTACTCCGACTCCGGAAAGGTGGCGAGAATTGGGTGGTCGATGCCCTGCCCCATGCGCCGGATGATCTGCACGTCGCGCGCGGCGTCCACGCCGGCCCACGAGACCGCCATCGTGAACGAGTCCGCGTCGACCGCTTGCGAGCACGAGAATGTCGCCAGCAAGCCGTCCGGCACCAGCAGCTGCATGGCGAGCAGGTTGACGTCCTTGTAGGCTCGTAGCGCCTTCTCGACCTGGTGCTTGTTGCTCGCGAACTTGGGCGGGTCCAGCACCACTAGGTCGAAGCGACGGCCTGCGTCGCGCATCGCGCGCAGCTCCTCGAACACGTCCGCTTGCTGGATCGCGACGGCACACTCGCCGGTTCCGTTCCTCTCCAGGTTCCACCGCGCGGCGCCGAGTGAGGGCGCCGACGAATCGATCAGCGAAAGCGACTTCGCGCCCGCGCGCGCACAGTACACGGCGAATGCGCCGGTATGGCAGAACGCGTCCAGGACGTCGCAGCCTTGCGCGTGCGCCGCGACCCAAGCGCGATTGTCGCGCTGATCAAGATAGAACCCGGTTTTCTGTCCGCTCTCGATGTTGACCAGGAAGGTATGCCCGTTCTCGAGCACTTCGATGTTCCTGGGCGCCTCGCCCCGGATCGCGCCCGTCACCGCGGGCAACCCTTCGCGCGTGCGCGACGCGGTGTCGCTGCGCTCGTAGAGACAGCGCGCTTCCGTGAGCGATGCGAGCGCGTCGACCACGACGTCGCGCGCCCGCTCGATCCCGGCGGTCAGCACCTGCACGACGACCACGTCTCCGTAGCGATCGGCGATGAGCCCCGGAAGAAGGTCGGCTTCGGCGTGAATCAACCGGTACGCGTTGGTGTCGCCGCCGAGCGCGAGCGAGCCGCGCCGCCGTATCGCGGCTTCCACGCGCGCGCGCCAGAAGGCGTCGTCGACGGGCCGGTCGTCCCACGTCAGCACGCGCACGCGAATGCGCGAGTGCTCGTTGTGGTATCCGCGGCCGAGGAGGACGCCGCGCGCGTCGACCACGTCGACGACGTCGCCGGGCGCGGGATTCCCCGTCACCGACGCGATGCTAGCGGCGAAGATCCACGGGTGGCGGTGGCGTGTGGCGCGGTCGCGCTTGGAATCCAGCGTGACGGTAGCCATCACACGTTGAAGCGGATGGTGAGGATGTCGCCGTCTTCGACGACGTACTCTTTGCCCTTGAGGTAGTACTTCCCGGTGGCTTTGAGCTTCTCTTCACTCCCGGCCGTGATGAGGTCGGCGTACTTCATCACTTCGGCGCGAATGAAGCCGCGCTGCAGATCGCTGTGGATGGCGCCCGCGGCCTCCGGCGCGGAGGCACCCCGGCGCACGAACCATTGCCGCACTTCGTCCTCACCCACCGTGAAGAACGACATCAGCCCCAGCGCTTCGATGCACTTCGAGGTGAGCAGGTGCAGCGCGGGCGTCTCGATGCCCAGGTCCTGCATGAACGCGGCTCGCTCCGCGGGGTCTTCGAGAGCCGCGATCTCCGACTCGGCGCGCACCGCGATCTGGATCACGCTGGCACCTGTGGGCTCGTACGCAGCCGCCAGCGCATCGCGCAGCCGCGTGTCGGCCACCGCCTCGTCGGCGACGTTCAGCGCCACGATGATCGCGCGCAGGGTGAGAAACGGGTAGCTCGCGATCAGCCCCGTGTCCTCGGGCGAGACGGCGACGGTTCGCAATGGTCGCTCTTTTTCGAGCGCTTCGCGGAAGCGCCCGAGCAGCGCCTTCTCCTTCTCGGCGCGGTCGTCTTTGCCCTTCTTCAGATTCTTGTCGATGCGCTCCAGGCGTTTCTCGATGAACACGAGGTCGTGCAGCACCATCTCGCCGTGCAGGAACTCGACTTCGCGCTTGGGGTCGGGCTCCCCCCAGATGTGGTACACGGCGTCGTCCTCGAACACACGCACCACATGACACAGCGCGTCGACGTCGGAGATCTCCTTCAATGCTTCGCCCTCCGAAAGCGACTTCTCTTCGATACTGGGACACAGCACGACTTCCAGGCGCGCGCGCACCTGGCGTTGGGGTCGGTACAACTCGACCAACCGGTCGAAGCGCGGGTCGCGGACGTCGGCCATCCCGCGCGCGGCCGCGCGCGCATCGGTGTGCCCCGACAGCGCGGCCGGTCCCACCAGCAGCGAGAACAACGTCTTCTTGCCGGTCTGCGGAAGACCGATGATGCCGATCCTCATAGGATTTCGTGGAACGGTTAGGAGAAATTCTTGCCGGCGGAGTCGATCCGCGACGCCAGGCTACCGGGCGGCTTGCGCCGTCGCCAGCCCCAGGCGTTCGCGGAGGGTCGCGCTCGCGACGTCACCGTCGCGCGTCACCAGCGTGTCGCGCACGACTTCGTCGTCGGTCGACAGCGCGATCGCATTGTCCTTGATCATGTTCTGCAAGAACGACGCGACGTTGCGCGCGTACATCTGGCTCGCGTGGTACGGCATCGAGGCGGGCAAATTGACGGCGCCGATGACGCGCACCCCGCCCACCTGCACGGTCTCGCCCGCGCGCGTCACATCGACGTTGCCGCCGCGCTCCGCGGCCAGGTCGACCACCACCGAGCCGGGCGCCATCTTCTCGAGCATCTCGCCCGTGATCAACACCGGCGCCTTCTTGCCCGGAATCATCGCGGTCGTGATGACGACGTCGCTCTCGGCCACCACGCGCGCCATCAATTCGCGCTGCTTGCGATAGAACTCTTCGCCCAGCTCGCGCGCGTAGCCACCCTTGTCTTCCGCGTTGGCCGTCTCGACCGGGAGCTCGACGAACTTGGCACCGAGGCTCTGGATCTGCTCCTTGACCGCCGGGCGGACGTCGTAGGCGTGAACGACCGCGCCCAGGCGCTTCGACGACGCGATGGCCTGCAGGCCGGCCACGCCCGCGCCCACCACGAACACGCGCGCGGGGGTGATGGTGCCGGCGGCCGTCATCATCATCGGGAACATACGCGGCAGCGCGTTGGCCGCCATCAACACGGCCTTGTACCCGGCCACCGTCGCCATGGACGAGAGCACGTCCATGCTCTGCGCGCGCGTGATGCGCGGGACGAGCTCGAGCGCCATGAGCGACGCACCCGTCGACGCGAACTCGCGCACGGCTTCGGGCTCGCCGAGCGGGTCGGCCATGCCGATCACGATCTGGCCGCGACGGTAGCGACGCGCGTCGTCGCGCGTGCCCGCCGCGTTGGCGCCGGCCACTCTCACGTGGACGACGACGTGGGCGCGCGCGAATACCTCGTCGCGCGAAGCGAGCGACGCGCCCTTGGCCTCGTAAGAGGCGTCGGTGTACCCCGACGCCTGGCCTGCGCCGCGCTCGACGACGGTTTGCACGCCGGACTTGGCCAACACGGCGGCGACGGCGGGCACCATGGCCACGCGCGTCTCGCCCGGGAACGTCTCTTTCGGGACGCCGACTACAATCGTAGCGTTACCTGACATAGTATCCTCATCTCTTGCGGCACCAAATGAAGGGCGAGCACCGAGCGCTTCCCTCGCGAACTTACCACGCCGCCGTCGCGGCGTCTACAGCCCCATCATGCGCTTGACGTACTTGGGCGCCGGCGTCCCGTAGGACAGCATCTGGTCGTGGAGCGCCAAGAGGTCCGGGTTCGGGTGCTTCGCTTCGTACGCCTTGCGGATGTCCTCGACCTCCGCGCTCCCGACGAAGTAGGTCGACAACTGGGTCGAGGTGAGGCACGCGCGGCGCCACTTGCCGGCGGCTTCGCCCTCTTCCTGGAAGCCCTCGTTCATCATGAGGGCCATCGCCTCTTCTTCGGTCATGCCCTCGGTGTGGATCTTCTGGTCGATGATGGCGTTGATGATGACGCGCAGGCGCATCTTGAGCTGCTGCATGCGCACCTCGTCGCCGCCGAAGCCGGCGTCGGCCATGACCTTCTCCGTGTACACGGCCCACCCTTCAGCAAACGAGCCGCTGTAGAAAATCGCGCGCACCAGCGTGGGCGCCTTGAACTTGTTCGAGTGCGTGCCCTGAAGATAATGCCCGGGCACGGCTTCGTGCACGGTGAGGTTGAGAAGCATGTAGTCGTTGTACTCTTTGAAGAACGACTGCGTGCGCTCCGGCGTCCAGGTCGCGGGTGGAGGCGAGATAGCGTACAACGTGGCGCCTTCGGGCTCCAGCGGTCCGGGTGTCTCGCAGTACGCGACCGCAACGCCGCGTTGGAACTCCGGCATCACGATGATCTTTACCGGTTCGCTCGGTACCGTGACGAGTTTTTTCTCGCGCGTGAACGCGATGGCCGCGTTGAGGGTCACTTGAGCATCGTGAATGAGGCGGTCGCTGTCGGGACGATCCTCGGCCAGCTTGTCGAGCACCGCCTTGTTGACGTGCTTCACGTCGCCGAGCTTGGATTCGTCGGTGACCTCGGGGAAGAACTTCTTGTAGAGCGGGAGCGCGGTCGCGTACATCGCCTGCTGGGTCGCCTGCAAGTCGACGGTTGCGCGCGCGAGGATGTCTTCCTTCGAAAGATCCGAGTCCAGCGAGAAACGCAGCTTCCTGCGCCACTTCTCGTCGCCCAGTCGGAATTCCCCGTTCGACCGCGGGAGGAGATCCTTCTCGAGCCAGGTGCCGTATTCTTCCAGGGCGGCAACCGAGGCGTCGATCGCGGGCTTGAGCTGGGCCTCCATCGCGGGCGCCTGCTGGATGAAGGGCGCGAGCTCTTCCTTGAGCAAGCTGATATTGCCTTGGTTCTGCAGGATGGCGGTCTCCGTGAACACCTTGGGCGGGTTCTGGAGCTGGGCCTTGGCCGCGGCCAGGGCGGTCGGGATAGCCCTGACGCGCGCCTCGACCGACGCGAGCCGCTGCTCGATGGGCGCGAATTCACGCGCCACCAACGAGTACACCGCACCGCCCATGTTGTAATAGAGCGGATTCCATTCGTGCTCGCGCAACTCCAGCGCCTCGAAGATGCCGCGCTCGAGGTTGAGCTTCATGATGTCGTAGTCGACCGCGTTGGCGTCGCTCAATTGGGCGCGGTCGATCTCCTGGAGCTTCGCGAGATACTCCTCGTTGGCGCTGGCCTGCGCGGTGACACCCGCGATCGTACGATCGTTGA
Source organism: Candidatus Krumholzibacteriia bacterium (assembly GCA_035620655.1). GTDB lineage: Bacteria > Krumholzibacteriota > Krumholzibacteriia > WVZY01 > JAKEHA01 > JAKEHA01. The sequence goes on along the minus strand of DASPGK010000219.1, from coordinate 4,372 downwards.
GGCGATCGTCGAAGCGGTGGTCGCCCAGCAAGGTGGCCGACTCGGGGTTCATCTGCAGCAAGGTCTCGATATAGGCGTTCGCGAGCGTCTCGAACGCCGCGTCGGCCTTCTTGGCTCCGCCCTTCTTGGAGCAACCGAAGCCGACCGCGACCACCATGGCCATGCTTAGCACGAGCAGGAACTTCTTCATTCGTCGCCTCTCCTTGGTCAAGTCCCGCGGGCTACGTCTCGTCGGACCGCATCGGCGGCGTGCGTAGGACGAAAAGACGGATCTCCGTCATTTCCTCCATCGCGAACCGCACCCCCTCGCGTCCCTGCCCGCTTTCCTTCACGCCGCCGTACGGCATGTGGTCGACGCGCCACGACGGCACGTCCCCCACCACCACCGCACCCACTTCCAATCGGTCCCACGCGCGGTGCGCCTTGTACACGTCGCGGGTAAACACACCCGCCTGGAGACCGTACACGCTGTCGTTGACTTCGTCGAGCGCGGCGTCGAAATCGCGAAACGACGACAGCACGGCTACCGGACCAAAGGCTTCTTTGGCGCACGCGTCGGCGTCTTTGGGGACGCCCTCGAGCAGCGTGGCCGCCAGCATAGCACCTTTGCGCGTTCCGCCGCAGAGCACGCGCGCGCCGCGCTCCACCGCCTGCTCGATCCACCCGGAGAGCCGCTGTGCCTCCGCCTCCGAGATCATGGGCCCGATGAAGGTGTCCTCTTGCTTGGGATCACCCGCGCGCAGCGCGGACGTGGCTTCGACCAGGCGGCGCTTGACCTCGTCGTAGACGCGCTCGTGCACGAGCACGCGCTGGACCGCGATGCAGCTCTGCCCGGATTGATAGAAGGCGCCGAACACGATCCGCTCGACCGCGTCGCCAAGATCCGCGTCCTCGTCGACGATCACGGCCGCGTTGCCGCCCAGCTCGAGCACCACTTTCTTCTTTCCGGCGCGCGCTTTCAAGTCCCAACCGACCGCCGGCGATCCGGTGAAACTCAACAGACGAATGCGCGCGTCTTCCGCGAAGCGCGCCGCCTTCTCCCCGCGCACGGGCAGGATCGAGAACGCGCCGCGGGGCAGCTTGGTCTCGGCCAGCACCTCGCCGACGATGAGCGCGCCCACCGGGGTCGCACTCGCGGGCTTGAGCACGAAGGGACACCCGACGGCGAGTGCGGGGGCCACCTTGTGCGCGACCAGGTTGAGCGGAAAGTTGAACGGCGTTATGAACGAGCACACACCCAGCGGCACGCGCTTCCACATGCCGCGGTAGTCCCGTGCGCGCGCGGAGATGTCGAGCGGGAGCGTCTCGCCCACCATGCGCACGGATTCTTCCGCCGCCACGCGAAAGGTGTCGATCAAGCGCGCGACCTCACCGCGCGCGTCGCGGATGGGCTTGCCGGCCTCGACGCACAGTGCGTGCGCCAGCTCCTCCGAGCGCTCGCCGAAGCGGCGCACGCAGTGTGCCAGCGCGGCCTGGCGCTCGTAGGCCGCGAGGGCGCGCATGGGCTCCACCGCGTCCAGGGCGCGCGCGATCGCGGTGTCGACGGCGGCGTCGTCCGCCAATGCCACCCGCGTCGCGGTGCGGCCCGTGAACTTGTCGGTCACCGGCAGGTCGGCGTTCGCGTAAACGGGAGCGTTGGCGACGTAGTAGGGGTAGCGATCCTTGAGCACGTTCACAGCACGTCGGCTTTGATCATGTTGGTGGTGCCGGGAACGTCGACGGGCACGCCCGCGACGACCACCACGCGGTCGCCGCGCTGCGCCACACCCGCGGCCACCACCGCGTCTTTGGCGGCCTGGAGCATGGTGTCGGTATCGCGCGTGGCTTCGATCTTCACCGACGTCGTGTTCCAGAACAGCATGGTGCGCTTGAGCGTGGACTCGTGCGGGCTGATGACGGCAATCTTGGTGGGCGCGCGGTAGTTGGACACGTACAGCGCGGTTTGTCCGGAGCGCGTACAGCACAGAATGACGCGCGCGCCGATCTCGAGCGCGGTGAAGCAGGCCGCGTGCGCGACCGCTTCGGGGATACTCTTGGTCACGTCGACCGCGACCTGCGCGAACCGCGCGGCGTACTCGATGCGCGCCTCACTCGCCTCTGCGACTTCCGCCATGGTACGCACCGCTTCGATGGGGTACTTGCCCGACGCGGTCTCGCCCGAGAGCATCACCGCGTCGGTCCCGTCGAAGACCGCGTTGGCGATGTCGGCCGCCTCCGCGCGCGTCGGGCGCGGGTTCTGGATCATCGACTCCAGCATCTGGGTGGCTGTGATGACGGGTTTGCTCGCTTCCAGCGCCTTCCGAATCACTTCCTTCTGGATCAGCGGCACCTGCTGGATGGGCATCTCCAGCCCCAAATCACCGCGCGCGATCATGACTGCGTCGGAGGCGTCGAGGATCGGCCCCAGGTTGTCGAGTGCCTCGCGCTTCTCGATCTTGGCGATGATGGGGATGTCGGATCCCTTTTCGCGCAACACCCAGCGCAGGCGCCGCACTTCTTCCACCGTTCGTACGAACGAGAGCGCAAAGTAATCGACGCCGTGCGCGATCCCGAAGTCCACATTGAGAAGGTCCTTCTCCGTGGGCACCGTCTCGCGCAACTTGATCCCCGGGACGTTGACTCCCTTGTTGGGCTTGAGTTCGCCGCCGACCACGACGTCGCATTCGACGTCGGTTGCGGTCTTCGTACGCACCCGCAACTCGATCTCGCCGTCGCCCATGAGAATGCGATCGCCCAGGTTGACGTCGGTGACGAGCGGCGTGTAGTTGATCGATACTTCGCGCCAGTCGCCGGGCACCGTCCGGCTGGTAATGGTGAAGGAGTCGCCCGCGCGCAGCGTGGCCGACCCGGCCGCGATGGCGCCGATGCGCATCTTGGGGCCGGTCAGATCGAGCATCACGGGAACGTACGCGTCGAGCTTCTTCGCCACCGCGCGCACGTTGGCGATCATGCGCGCGTGGCTCTCGGGCGTGCCGTGGGACGCGTTGATGCGCGCCACATTCAAGCCGGCGTGGACCAGCGACTCGATCATGGAGGGCGATTCGCTCGCGGGGCCGAGCGTGCACACGATCTTGGTGCGGCGCTCGCGCCCGGCCAGGGTGGGCGGCGTCGCGTTGACATTTGACTTGGGGGATCGGAGAACGCGGATGTCGGTCATTGCAGGCCTAGCGTTGGGCATGCGGCGTGCGTTGTCAAGGGACAACCCGGCCTACGGCTTGCGCGCGGCGTCGCGGGCCGCCAGCGCGCGCGCGGCGAGCATGGCCAGGAGCCCCGTCATCGCGCCGCCCGCCACACCGATGAAGGGAACCAGCATGAAGACGAAGAACTCGAAGTCGAAGCCGGCCGGCTGCCCGGCCAGGGCTTCGACCATCCACGGGTTGTTGGCCGCAAGCGTGTCGACCCACAGCGCCTGGACCAGTGTGGACGACGCCCCGGTGATGAAACCGACCACGGCGCCGGTGGGGAGAGCGCGCGCGGGTTCCCTCTTCGCCACCGTCCACGCGCACACGCCGACCACGACCATCCACACGAAGCGGTCCACCCCGCGCGGGAACACCCCGAAGACGGTGAACGCCCCCACCACGGGTCCGAACAGCGAGAGAAGAAGAATGAGCGTCCAGTTCATGTCGCCGGCGGGGCGGGGGCCGGTCGCGAGTTCCCCAAGTAGATCGCGGCGATGGCCAGCGCCGCGCCCCCCGCTTCGACCGCGGTCATCGGGCGCCGGAAGAAGAGCACGTCCCAGAGGTACGTCAGCGCGGGCTGCAGCATGAGAATGAGCGCGGCGCGCGATGCGTCGACCACGTGCAGCGTGCGCGAGATGATGATCCACCCCAGGGCCTGGCACAGCACCCCGTATGCAACCAGAATCGATGCCGTGCGCACGCTCGGGATGTGGAGCGACTCGCCGCGCACGCCGGCGACCGCACCCAAGATCGCGGCGGTGAACACGGTCGACAGGGCCAGGTTGGCGACCGCGGACAGTCGATTGCGCTCGCGGCGCGCGGCGCGCAAGCACAGCAGGTAGGCGCCGTAACTCAACGCGGTGAGAATCCCGAAGAGCACGCCGCGCCGATAGTCCGCGTCGAAGGTGCCCCACCGCACACCGACCAAGAGAAACAACCCCAGGAGGGCGAGCGGCACCGACACCAGGAAGCGGGGTGTCGCGCGCTCATGGAACACGAGCAGCCCGGCCGCGGCCACGAAGAAGACCTGGAAGTTGCCGAGCAGTGTGGCGAGGCCGGGACCCACGTACAGGATCGACCGGTGCCAAAAATAGAGGTCGGCCGCGAAGCACGCGCCCGCCAGGATCACCCAGCGCAGCGGCCGCGTCCCCTTCCACAGCGTGTCGCGGCGAACGAACACGAGCGGGAAC
>DASPGK010000218.1:0-5634 GCA_035620655.1 Candidatus Krumholzibacteriia bacterium | reverse complement strand
TTGCGAAGCGCGCGGCGCGCTCCGGCAACGATTCCACGCGAACGACCTGGCCGTCGTACCACTCGGCGGATTGAATATGGCGGATAAACTTGTCGACGTTCATGCTCGCGATTCCTCGTGGTGCGCGTCGCGCGCGCGGAGAAACGCGGGCGTCACGCGGCTAGAAAGGCACGTGCGGGGGGTTCGGAGAGGCGATGGTATCACCGGCGGAGGCGGATGCAAACGGCTTTTCGGCGCCGGCAGGCGGAGAAGCGGGGTCGCCCGCGCGCGGCGCTCCCTCCGCCGCGAGGCGATTGAGGATCACGGCCATCGTGAACAGGTCCATGCGATTGTGGTAGACGACGTTGCGCATGATGCGCGCGTCCTGGGTGCGCACGTACTCATGGTAAGCGCGGGGAATGAACCGGCTGGGGATGTCGTCGACACGCGCCGTCCCGCGCAAGTGCTCCTCGACCGTCACCAGGCGGACGTTGGGCAGCGCGGGCCGGAACACGCGGCGGGTGGCGTGCAGCAGGTCGACCGAGCCCATGGGGACGATGTCGGGGATCCGGTGCACGGCCATGCGTGTGCGCAAGAACGGCATGTCGAAGCTCGCTCCATTATAGGTGACCACCGTGTCGAAGCGCTCGAGTGCAGATCGCACGTGCAGGAGCAGGCCCTCCTCTTCGGCGTAGTCGCGCGCGAAGGCCTGCTCGACTTCGAATGTGCCCGTCTCCGGGTCGAAGCGCATCAACCCGCACAGGAACACGTAGGTGTTGGCGGACAGACCGGCCGTTTCGATGTCGAGAAAGAGGATCGAATGCGGATCGGCGCGGCGGAACAGCGGAATCGTCGTCGCGAAATCCGGTCGTGGGTCCTCGAATCCGTGCGCGGCGTAGCCCTTGCGAATGAACCGCCCCACCATCGATCGCGAAACGGTCTCCGGCCACGACCCCAGGGTCGCGAAGCGACCCGCTTCCGCGGGAGCGATGGGGTCGATCTCGGGCCCGCGCGAACGGACGAGATAATACGACGATCCCTCGAGCGCGCGGGCTTCACCCGGAACCGCGCTCTCGATCGAGAGTGATTCTCCGTTCGCGAGGCCCGCGAACAGGCGCTGGAATTCCGATTCGAACGCCGACGCGCGCGCGGCCCGAGCGATCGGGTCGGCCTGCGGGCGGCCGAGACGTCGACGCCACCACCACGGCCCGCGTCGAAGGCGGCGCGAAATATCGAAGCGGTCGGGCTCCAGATCGGAGGCGCGCGTCACCGCGCCCGCGCGAATCAAATCGCCGATGATCGGGTTGTCGGAATTGGGGGGGGACTTCTCCCCCGCGGTCCCGTGGCCGCTGGAATCGCTCGCGGGTGCCGCGGCGGGTGCTTCGGAAACGCTCGCGCCGCGCCGGGCGATGGTGATCGCCCGCGACTTGATCAGCGCCAGCTGCTTTTTCAGTCGGTTCTCCATCCGCGGCCCGTCTTGCATTATAATGAGCGAAGTCCACCCTCCAGAGAAAGGGAATCTTGCATGACTCCGAGACACCGGTCCCCCCTGGCGGTCTTGCTTACGGCCGCGCTGGCTCTCGTCCCGTCCCTCGTGCGCTCCGAAATCGTTACCGTGCCGTTCAAGGGCTCCGCGCAAATCGCCGAGTTCGAGGCGCGCGGGATCGAGATCCTCGCCTATACCAAGTACGGCGTTGACGTTCTCGCCGAAGGCGCGGCACTCGACTACTTACGATCCCGGCCCTACCCAATCTCTATCCATGTCGTGAAGCCGGGGCAGCCCCACGCCGTGCTGGACGCGAATCTCGGCCAGTACCACACCTACGCCGAGACCGAGGCGCTGTTGACCTCGCTCGCGTCCACGTATCCGGCCATCGCGCAACGCTCGGTCATCGGCTTGAGCCTCCAGGGTCGCAATATCACCGCGCTCAAGATCTCCGACAACGTCGCCCTCGACGAGGGCGAGCCCGAAGTGCTCTACATGGGTAACCATCACGCTCGCGAGCTGATGAGCGTCGAGATCCCGCTCTTGTTCGCGCAATACCTGCTCCAGAACTACGGCAGCAACGCCACCGTGACCGAGTACGTCGATTCGCGCGAGATCTACGTCGTCCCGATGGTGAATCCCGATGGGCACTACTACGTGCAACTGAACCACGCGGGCCACTGGAGCACCTGGTGGCGAAAGAACCGCCGTGACAACCTCGACGGTTTCTTCGGTGTCGATCTCAATCGCAACTACGGCTACCAGTGGGGCTTCGACAACATCGGGTCGTCGCCGGTCACGAGCAGCGACGTCTACCGCGGCACCGAGGAGTTCTCGGAGCCGGAGACGCAGGCGATTCGAAACTTCGTCAACCAACGCGAGTTCACGACCTGGCTTTCGTACCACAGCTACGGCGAACTGCTCCTCTACGGCTGGGGATACATCCCCGCCAACACGCCGGACCACGAGGCGATCGCGGCCTTGGCCGACACGCTCGTGGTGGAGAATGGCTACCTCGCCGGCAACCCCGCGAGCGGCGCGATCTACATCACCAACGGCGCCTCCGACGACTGGGGCTACGGCGAGCAAACGTCGAAGCCGAAGATCTTTGCGTACACGCCCGAGATCAACAGCGGCGCGCAGGGCGGCTTCGGTCCCGATGAAACGTACATCCTGCCGACCTTCAACCTGCTCTTGCCGATGAACATGAAGCTGCTCCGGTTCGCGGACAACCCCTACCGCGTGGTGGGACCGTGGGCACCCGAGCAGAATGTCGTGCAGGCGCCTTTTGGCAACGCCGTGACGCGCATCTCGTGGGAGCCGCAGGACCCGCAGGACCCAAACCCCGCGGCGTCGTATACCATTGAAGGCTGCCACGAACCGTCGACCTTCACCGACACCGCCACGCCGGCCGCGACCGGGTGGACCCTGGGCGGCTTCACGTACAGCCTGACCGGGTTTTCCGGCGGCGGCTACTATTCGGGCAATCTGAACAATCTGTTCAGCACGATCACTATGGCGCAGCCGCTCGTGGTCGACGCGGCGGCCGATACGCTCCGTTTCAAGGTCAATTACAACGTGGAGGTCGACTACGATTACGGATACGTCGACGTGAGCACCGACGGCGGCGGCACGTGGACGCCGATTCAGGGCAACATCACGACCGCGAGCAATCCCAACGGCTTGAATCGCGGCCACGGGTTCACGGGATCGAGCGGCGGGTGGATCGACGCGATCTTCCCGCTCACGGCGTATCTCGGGGCGGACATCATGGTGCGCGTCGTGTACGTGACCGACGGCGGCGTGCTCGGCTCCATCGGCGTTCGCATCGACAATATCTTCCCGGTGCCTCAGTGCGGCAGCACCACCATCGTCGCGAACGGCGTCACTGGGGGCGAGTACGACTTCCTCCCACCGTCGACCGGTTTGTGGCGCTTCCGCGTGCGCGCGGTCGACGCCGAGAATCACGCGAGTGGGTGGAGCAACAGCCGCGATCGCGACGTCACGACGCTGACCGGGAGCGATGGACCGCGCGCGTACGTCACCGATCTCGGCGCGAACTATCCCAATCCGTTCAACCCGTCGACCCGCATCCCGTTCGTCGTGGGGGGGGCGCTCGACGGCGGCGAAACGCGCATCGTGCTGGCGATCTATTCGGTTACGGGCGCGCGCGTGGCCACACTGGTTCGCGAGTCGCGCCGACCGGGAACATATGTTGCGTATTGGAACGGCGTCGACGATACCGGTCGCCCGGCCGCGTCCGGCGTCTACTTCGCGCGCCTCGACGTCGGCGACGCGCGCGTCTCGCGCAAGTTGGTCTTGCTGAAATAGCGCTCCGAGGTGCACACTTCCTCTTGGCGGTGAGTCCGTCTTCGCCGCCCCTGACGAGTCCGCCGGTCTGCGTTCCCGACCGGCGGATTCGGTTTTCTTACCGACCGCGGCCCGAGGGCCGCACCCTACTCTCCCGCATCGGGCACGATACGAAATCCCCCATCGCGGAATAGAAGTTGCAGCCAGAGTACTGGGAGTCCCAAAAAGGGCTTGCTCCCGGTGGTGCGGACGGCCGATGATGGGTCGATTCGCCCCGCCCGGTTGGGCGCTAACCGTCTTAAAAAGTGTGAGTTAGATTACATGCAGAAACGCACCACACCCCTCGTTGCCGGAATCATCGCGGTCATGGCTTTCACCGGCCAGGAGCCCGTGGTTCGGCCCGTTTGGGACCGAATTCCGGTCCCCGCGCCCGAGACGGTGGGCTGCCTCTATACCGAGGACGGGAAGATGATCATGACCGACTCCTATGATGGAGACGGTCCGGCCTTCGTCGCCGCCCCCGTCAAGCCCGAGCCGGTGCGCGGCGAGATCGGCAAGAACAGTACGATGTACGACGAGCTGCGCGCGCTCGGGGTGTCCGCCTTCGAGATCGACACCATGACGCGCGAGACCAAGAAGGTCTTCGACTGGCGCCGGGTCCGCAAGGGGCAGACCTTCGACCTCTATACCAACGAAGCCGGCGAGATCGACAGCCTCATTCTATATACCAGCCCGGCCGAGTTCGTGTGCGTGCGCCGCGGAATCGAGTACTTCACCGTGGCCGTCGAGCAAGTGCCCTTCGAAGTGAGCTATCACGTCACGCACGGCACGATCTACGACTCGATCTTCGCTTCCTTGCAGTCGCAGGGCGTGGAGACCGACCTCGCGGGATCGATCGACGAAATCTTCGGCTGGACCCTCGACTTGGCGAAGGATCTGCGGCAGGGCGACCAGTACGCGCTGCTCTACGAGCGCCGCACGTACGAGACCGGCTACACCGCGCTCGGAACGGTGCTGGCGGCGCGCATCGTCAACCTCGGCAAGGAGTACAACGCCGTTCGGTACACGCCGGAATCAGGGACGGTGGGCTACTACGCGCTCGACGGCAAATCGATGCAAAAGTCGATGCGCCGCGCGCCCATGAAATTCTCGCGCATCTCGTCGAACTATTCGAGCCGCCGTCTGCACCCGGTGCAGCGCGTCTACAAGCCGCACTACGGCGTCGACTACGCCGCCGCGCGCGGCACGCCCGTGTACGCCACCGGCGACGGGCTCGTGCTGGCCGCCAACTACCAGAGCGGCAACGGCAACTACGTCCGCATCCACCACAACAAGACCTACGAGACGTACTACCTGCACCTGTCCGGCTTCGCCAAGGGGGTTCGTCCCGGCATGCGCGTGACCCAGGGGCAAGTGATCGGCTACGTGGGCTCGACCGGCCTCGCGACGGGGCCGCACCTGTGCTATCGCATGAAGAAGGGCGGGCGCTGGGTCAACCCTCGCATGCTCGACTTGCCGGCCAAGGAGCCCGTCTCGCCGAGCGAGATCGTCGCCTTCAATGCGATCCGCGACGCGTATCTCTCCCGCATGTACGAAGCGCTCAACGAAGGCCTGGATCGCACGACGGTGGTGCAAGCCCCCGCGCGCGCCACCTCGCCGGGTTTGACCGCCGCGATGTTCTAATTCCCGCTGTTTCCGTCCGCAACCCGCCTGCGCTTGAGCGCCGCGATCGCCGCCGCGATGGTGACCGCGAACAATGGCGTCGTCGCCAGCCCCGGCTGATAACCCGGGTCGACGACGAGCCACGCCACGTGCACGGCCACCGTCACGCCCTGGATCACGGTCCACGCCGCGAGCGC
>DASPGK010000217.1:0-3126 GCA_035620655.1 Candidatus Krumholzibacteriia bacterium | reverse complement strand
GGCGTGCGGGTTCGCGAGTGCCACTTGGTGCAGATACTGATCGACGGAGCGCTTTCCCTTCTGATAGATGGCCTCGAGCTCCATCTCGATACGCGTCCCGTGCGGGCGCTCCCACTCGACGGCGCCGTCGTCGAGTACGATGGGTGCGTTCTTCTTGGTGTCGATTTGCAGCTCGTACAAGTGCGCCTTGCTCTTCGCGCCCACGCGCGAGGTGATCTTGACGCTCTTGCCGGTCGTGAGCTGCGAGTACATCACGGCCGCGGAGATGCCGATGCCCTGCTGCCCGCGCGACTGCCGCAGCTCGTGGAATTTGGAGCCGTACAGAAGCTTGCCGAAGATCTTCGGCACTTGCGCTTTGACGATGCCGGGGCCTGAATCCTCGACCACCAGCTTGTAGCGATCCTCGGCGAGCTCGTGGATCTCGACCAAGATGTCGGGCGCCAAGCCCGCCTCTTCGCACGCGTCGAGCGAGTTGTCGACGGCTTCCTTGACGGCCGTAAGAATCGCGCGCGTCGGGCTGTCGAAGCCCAGCATGTGGCGGTTCTTGGCGAAGAACTCGCTGACGGAGATCTCGCGCTGCTTCTGCGCGATGGTCTCGGCGGACGAATAGGACGCCTTGTCGGAAGCGCGGCGCCGGCGCGGCGTCTCCGCGGCGCTATCACCGCGCTCGACCACGGCCGCCGGAGCGGACCTGGCCTTTTCCTTCGTGGCGGACTCGGGCGCCTGTTCGCCGAACAGCGGAAGGGTCTCGGGTTCCCCGGCGCGCGCGCGCTTGGTCGCGCGCGCGCCCTGCTTGCCGGTCGCGCGACGGGGCTTCGTCGTCTGGGCTCTCTTGGCGGCTTTCGCCACGCGTCTTACCTCCGGTTCGAACGATACGGACGCCGCGTTCGCGGCGCCGAGCCGAATTCGATCCGGATGGTAGGCGGTGATCGCGAGGCACGACAAGAAGAAATCGGGGCCGGGTCGGAGGGGAGTCAGTCCTGCGGGAGATTGTACGCGGCAAGATAGCGGTGCTTTTCCTTCTCCCAGCGCAGCGCGCCGTATCTCGCATCGGCCGCCGCGACGTGCTGCGCGAGCTCTTGGGGATGCGTCGCGGCCCAGCCAAGCGCCTCCCCGAGACCCGCCGCGTCGCTGGGCTCGAAGAACGACAGTGCATCGGACGGGAAGTACGCAGCGACCGAGTCCAATCGCGACGCGATCACGGGTCTCCCGAGCGCCATGTACTCGTACATCTTGTTGGTGTGTACGAGCACCGAGTACGCGTTACGCTTAACCGTCACGACGCACACGTCGGCGAGGAGAATCTCCTCGACCATCTGCTCGAAGGGGACGAAGCCGAGGTGATGGACGCGATCGGAGACACCGAGGTCGCGCGCTAGCTCCTTCACCTCGTCGAGATACTCCCCCGCGCCCATGAAGCGGAACTGGATACCAGGCACGCGCTCTCGCGCGCGTGCAATCGCGCGCACGACGGTGTCGAAGCCGTAGCGCTCTTCGATGGCACCGTGCGTGAGCACGCGGAACACACCCCGCGCGCGCTCCTCCGCCTTGATCGCGTCGATGCGGGGGCGCAGATCCGCGTAGCGCTCGCGCCGGAACAGGCGATCGTCGGGCACGTTGACCACGACCGTGAACTTGGACGCATCCGCGCCGCGGCGCACGTAGTTGTCGCGCATCTGGTCGGTCACGGTGAGCACGCGATCGGCGAAGCGGATGGCCGCCTGCTCGACGCGCGTCACCGTCCACACGAAGAACGGCGTGTACCACCGCTTCGGGAACATGGTCCGGAACAGCTCGGGCACGGGCTCGTGGAGATGGAGGACGACGCGAGCGCCCGCCCGCTTCGGGTACCACGCGGCGAACACCAGGTAGTCCGGCATCGTGTTGACTTGCACGGCGGCGAAGCGATGCTTCCGATGCAGCCTGGCGAGTTTCCAGGACGCCAGCGCGAAGAAGGCGTTGTACTCCCACAGATAGCGCAGGATCTTGCCGCGACGATGGGTCACGGGCAGGCGGTAGACTTCGACGCCTTCGATCGTCTCCCGCGCCGCCTCTCCGGGTCCGCGCAGGCAGATCACGTGCACGTCGAAGCCGGCGTCGCGTAGGGCTTCCGCCTCGCGCTTGACGTTGAGCTCGAAGGGATAGAACGAGTGTCGTACGATCGCGACCGCGCGACGGGCGTTCATCGGCGATGCCCTTCGATCACGCGCTGATAGAGCGCGACCAGCGCCTTTGCGCTGTTGGCGAGCGAGTACTGCTCCATCGCCCCACGGCCGGCGACGCGACGGGGCGAGCGCAACACGACCCGCAGCGCATCCGCGATTCGCTCCGGGTCCGGAGGAACGATCGCGCACCCCGCGACTCCCTCGAGCATCACGCGCGCGTCGCCCACGTCGGTGGAGAGGACGGGCACGTTGCATGCGAGCGCCTCGCGAATCACCACCGGCGAGGCCTCGAAGGCGGAGGTCAGCAGGACCACCTCGCTGGCGTTCATGTAGAGCGGCACGTCCTCGTGCGGGACGTTATTGAGCGCGATCAATTCCACGTCGTGCAGCTCGGGCGCGCGCTCGCGTGCGATCTCGACCGCGCGCCGCGCCAGCTCGTAGCGCTTCTCCACCCGCGACGGCACCGCGGGGAACAGGACGTAGCGCTTCTGGTCGGAGAGGCCGAGACGCCGCTGGGCCTCCGCGGTCTCCATGGGCGCAAACAAGTCGACGTCGATTCCGGCGGGCAGGTACATCGCGTCCGGTCGCCCGAGCGGTCCGCGCAGGTGCTCGGCCACCACCACCAGCGCGTCCACGCGTCGCGCGACGAACTGCTTCATGCGCTTCGAGTAGGCCACGTGCTTGATGGGTTGCTCGCGCAGCGCGTCGGAGGTGCCGCCCGTGATCTCGCCTTCGTGGAACGTCCACACCACCGGAACCGCGCGCTGTCGTGTCGCCACCAGACCGCAAAACGAGTGATGCACGTGGACGACGTCGTAGCGCGTGCGCCGCAAGCGCGCAAAGAACCCGAACGGCATGGCGGCGTACGCGAGCTTGCTGGCGCGCCCGTTGACGAAATAGACGTCGAGGTCGACACCCGCGCGACGGAGCGCTTCGGTCTCGTCCTTGACGAACGATCCGT
>DASPGK010000216.1:0-2753 GCA_035620655.1 Candidatus Krumholzibacteriia bacterium | reverse complement strand
CTGGGCTGGGAGATCGCCGAGCGTTTCGGGTTCGGGCGCGACGAGTTTGTCACGCGCACGCCGCTGGGCACCGTGCTCGGCTACAGTTCGGCCGCCATTCCGAGCTTGCTCTCCGGAACCACACCGGCCGAACACGGTTCCTGGTCGATGTTCAAGCGCGCGGAGGGGCGCGGCTCGTTTGCATTCCTCGAGCGCTTCCCGCGCTTGCCGCACGCGCTCGAGTGGCGCGCGCGGCGCTGGGTCAGGCGCCTCGCCGACCGACGCGCGGGCGTGCGCGCGTACTACGACCTCTACGAGATCCCACTCCACCTTCTGCACCGCTTCGACGTGGGGCAGAAGGGCGATCCGTTCCAACCCGGGGGGCTTTCGCGCGAGACCGTGTTCGACTGGATGCAGCGCGAAGGGGTTGTCTATCGCCTCTGGTACTACCGCACCGGCGAGGAGGACAATCTGGCCGCGGCGGAGCACGCGCTCGCGGGCGAGGACGAGGTTCTGTTCGTGTACACCGCGGAGCTCGATGCGCTCATGCATCGGGTCGGCATCTTCCACGATTCGGTGGGGGCGCGGCTGCGCCGTTACCGGGCGTTTCTTTCGGCGATGCACAGTGCCGCGCGCAAGCGAGACCGGGCGCTCACCACCGTCGTGCTGTCCGACCACGGCATGACCGACGTGACGCGCGTAGTCGATCCGTGGGGCGCGCTGGAGCGCTCGGGCAGGGGCGTGGGGCGCGATTTCTTGGCCTTTTTCGACTCGACCATGGTGCGCCTGTGGGGCGACGCGCGGGCCGCCGACGTCGCGGTGGAAGCCATGGGCGACGGCGGCCGGCGGCTCTGCGACGACGAGTTGCGCGGGATGGGCTGTTGGTTTCCGGCCCGCGAGTACGGGGATGAAATCGTGCTCGCGCAACCCGGCGTGTTGATCGTGCCGAGCTTCATGGGATCCAGCGCGATCGCCGCGATGCACGGGTATCATCCGGAGGATGCCTACTCCAAGGGGTGCTTCATGAGCGACGCCGACGTGCCGGCTCCGGCGTCGTTGCTCGGCTTCAAGTCGTTCCTCGAGCGCGTGCTGCGGGAGTCGCGGTGACAACGACCTCGGCCAAGATCGGCACCGCGATGGCGTGGACGATGCTGTCGCGCGTGGGACGCATGGTGCTGGGCATCGTCACCAGCGCGATCGTAGTGCGCGGGCTGGGCGAGCACGACTACGGCGTGCTGAGCGTACTGCGATCGGTGCTCATGTTCGTCGTGCTGCTGGCCGGCGTGGGGACGGGGCAAGCGCTTCTCAAGTACCTGCCCGAGCTGCGGGTCGCACGTGATCGCGCGGGTGCGCGCGCGCTGGTTCGCGGCGTGCTCGTCACCCACGTGGGGGCATGGCTGGCGCTGGTGGCGCTGGCATACGCCGTGCAGCCCGCCCTGGAGGGCGTGTTTCACATCGACGGGGTCGGCCTGTACGTGCTGATCGCCGTCGTGCTGGCGGTGTTCGAGATCGTGTTCATGGTGGCGACGCACGTGCTCAACGCGAGTTTCGACGCCGCCCGCCTCTCGCTCGCGACCCTCGCGAGCCACGTCGTGTACGCGGTAGCCCTGCTGGTCGCTTTCAATCGTGGCTGGGGCGTGGTCGGCGTGCTGGGTGCGGCGGCCGCCGGCAGCGCGGTGGCGACCGCATTGGTTTGGAGTCGCGTGCGCGTCGCGACGGACTTCGACCGCGGGCCGGAGCCCGCAACGAGTGGTGCGCCGGTGCCGGCGGTGACACGGTCTCGCGTGCTGCGCTATTCGCTGCCGTTCGCAGCGGTGGGCGTGCTCAATCTGGTGGTGTGGCGGCAGTCGGAGACGCTCCTGCTCGCGCACTTTCGCAGCGCGGAGGAGACCGGGTACTTCGACGCGGCCTACCGACTGCCGCAGACGGTGCTCGAGTTCGTACCGGGGACGGTGTGGCCACTGGTGATGGCGGGCATGTCGGAGGCTTTCGCGCGCGACCGTAAGAGCCTGCGCCGCGCGGTGAGCACGTACTACCGCATGCTGTTCGCGTTGTGCGCTCCTATTTGCGTTGCGGGCGCGGTCGCCGGCGGACGCTTCGTGGAGGTGTTGTACGGCCCGGCCATGCAGCCGGCGGCCGTTCCGGCGCAGCTCTTCTTCGTCATCTTCACCGTGTCGTTCTTGTCGACGCCGCTCTCGATGGCCCTCTACGTGCTGGAAAAGACGCACGTCAATTTGGTAATCTACTTGCTCCTCGCCGTTCTCAACGTTGGCTTGGACATCGTGCTGATACCGAGATTCGGTGTGTACGGCGCGATCGTCCCGGTCGCCATCGCGATTCTCTTGCAGCCGGTGCTCTACTACGTCGCGGTGCATCGCTTCGACACGGGGGTGCGCATTCCGTTCGGGTACGTCGGGCGCTGCTTCCTCGGGGCCGCGCCGCTCTTCCTGATGGCGCCGGTGTTGGCGGTGTGGGACGGGGCGGTAGGGCTTTTGGTTGCCGCGTGCGCGGGCGCCATCGCGTGCGTGATCGGCTACCGCTGGGCGCGCGTGCTGGGCGACGAAGAGATCGACAGCCTGTCCAAGCTCCCAGTCCCGGGGGCGTCGGCCGCGGCGGCCCTGCTGGGCGCGACCGGATCGAAACGAAAAGGGAAGTAGGAGGTCTCATGCATCGCGGACTCAAGATCAGCGTCGTCATTCCGTGTTACAACGAGGAGGACGGCGTTCGCTACACCATGGGCCAGCTCCCGTCGTGCGTCGACGAGGTGGTGGTGG
>DASPGK010000215.1:0-10229 GCA_035620655.1 Candidatus Krumholzibacteriia bacterium | reverse complement strand
ACACCTGCGCGATGCCGCCCTGCTCGAGCGAGGCGCGCTGTTCGGGCGTCAGGTCGACGCGCACGACGTCTTCCTGATCCTGGAGCACGATGGTGGCCGGCGCGCTCTTGCCGGCGAAGCCGCGCACGAGAATCACGAGTGCGGTCTCCTGGTGGCCGAGGAAGTCCTGCTCGATGCCGAGCAATCGCGTGCGATGCTCGGCCAAGATATCCTCGATGGTGGAGAGCTGGACTTCCAGTTCTCCCAATTGGGTGATGCTGGTCATCAATTGGCGCTGTGCGACGAGCAGCGACTCCGCGCTCACGGTATCGCGCGCAGCGGCGATGGCGGCCGACATCTGCTTCAACAGCAGGTAGCGCTGGTCGAGGGTCTGCGCCTCGTCGGTACGCGTCCGCGTCACTTGCACCCGAAGTTTGTCCAGCTGCGCGCGGATGAACACGCGATTGTCGCGCAGGAACTTGAGGCTGGTGTGCTTGGGTTCCTTGGTCTCGGCGCGCTTGACCTCGATGCTCTCCACGACGCCGGTGGTATCCGCGGCGGCTTGCGCGGTCGCGCGCGGCGCGAGGCCGGCGCACACCAGGCACGCGAGCAGGATGATGCGTGCACGCATGGCGCTACCCCCTCCACGTTCGCACGACGTCGCCGTTGGACGCGTCGACGATGACGAACAACATCGGCTGCGATTTGGACTCGTACACGACGGCCCACGTGGTTGCATCGGGCTTCTTCTCGTGGAACGCGCCGCGAATGAGGAGCATCGCGGCCAAGTGCCCCTCGAACTCCTGGCAGTACTTCTGTCCCGCCTTCTGCTCGGCGGCCACGCGCGCCGCGTGGCTGTCGATCCAGTTTTCGGCCAGCGGTACGGGCTCAAAATCGAAGTTGAGGTCCGAGGCCTCCAGGATCTTGCCATCGCGCACCGAGTAGCCGCGCGCCTTGGCCTTGACGGGCGAGTAGAACAGGTATCCCCAGCGCATGGCGCGGCCGTCGGGCCCCACCATTTCGTCGTTCTCGAGATAGACCAACTGCGCGTCCGCGGCCCACGAAACGGCCGCGTCGCGCGCCACCTCGAGGCCCGCGCGCGCGGAGTAGGGGGCCGGGTCGCCGGCCCGGGCCGCCACGGCCAGGGTCGCGAGCGCGGCCGCGATCAACAGGAAGCGACGCATGGACGACTCTCCTAGAGCAGGTACGTGATCCCGACGCCGAATTCGAAGTTCTGAAAATCCTGGCGCGCCTGCGACGACACGCCGGACTCGAACATGTAGTTGCGAAACTCGAAGCGAACCGCGGTCTGCTTCTTGACGAAGAAGTCCAGCCCGACGCCCCAGTTGAAGGTGGTCTCGGTTTCGCCCTCCATGATCGAGCTGCCCGCGCCGCCGGTGACGAATGGAACCAGCTGGCGCCCGGGGAGCACCTTCCACGTGAGGTTCATCGCGTAGAACAGCATGTGGAAGTCCTCCTCTTCGAGCGTGAGCCCGAAGAGCGATTCGACGATCTCCGCGGGACGCACGATGTGCGTGTAGCCGACGGTGCCGTCGACTTCGATGAACTCGAAGAGGTAGTAACCGATGTGGCCGCCGAACACCAGCGAGTTGGACTTGCGATCGAACGAGTAGCCGCCCGTGTATCCGGTGAGCGCGAAGCTGCCGACGCGCGAGAACAACTTCGGGTTGGGGCGAAACTCCAGGTCCGACATGTCGTCGAACTCCTGGCACAACGACGAGTGGATCCAGCCCGTGTTGGTGTCGGACAGGCGCACGTTGTACCATTCATCGCGCTTGGCGATGACGAGGAACTCGGAGCCCTTCGAGTAGACGCCGACGATGGCGAAGGTGTTACCGGGGCCGCTGCGAACGACGTTGTTGCCGTCCTTCGACAGGCGGACCTTCTTCTCGGTGAGAACGTGCGGGGCGTTGAGCTCGAACTCGTTGGCGGGCGCGGGCGATTCGGTCTGCGCGCCGCCGCCGGCGGGTGTCCCCGCCAAGAGGCTCAACGCCAGCAGACAAACCCCGCCCCACGTGCGTGTGTTTCTTTCCATGGCGATTCCTTCGGTCGGTTCGGTTCCGAACCGGTCAGTCGAGATTCCACAACCAGGCTGCCTGCACGCGCAGGCTCCACTGGTCGAAACGCTCGCGCGTTTCGACGATTTCGTCGCCATTGCGGTGCGCCGTATCCAGGGAGAAACTCGTATGTTCTGCTTGCAAGGCGAGCGCCAGTTGGGCCGTCACCGCCCCGCGAATTTCGATACCGAAGCCGTAATCCCACTCCGAGATGGAATCGAAGGCGACCGTGATAGGGGCGCCCGCGCCCGGGTCGAACGTCATCTCGTCGGGGTCGTAGGCGAGGAACAATCGACCGCCGTGCACCATTCCCCACAACTCCAGGCCGCGATAGGAAACCATGCGCCCTTGTCCGATCCACTCGAGGCCGGTGAGGTTGACGCGCGGCGCCTGCGTCTCGCCCGGAATGCCGCTGGCCTGAGTCGTGTGGGCGAGCCAGAGACGCGCGCCGGTGGCGAAGCGCCCGTGGTACACGGTGGCCTGCGCGCCCGTCTGCAGGGTCGGGGTGACGTCCCAGCGATAATCGTCGAGGTGGGAATCGAACGAGATGCCGCCGAGCATGGCGCCCACGCCGATGCGCCAACCCGAATCGGTGTCGTCGGCGCGTGCCGCGGTCGCACACTGCGCACAGACCACGAGCGCGAGCGCGCCGGCACCGAAACGCGTCGCCGCGCGGCTCATGGCACGATCGTGATCGGGAACCCGGTGTGGAGGATCTCTTTGTCGGAGGAGACGAACGGCGTCACGACCAGCGAGTCGTCGCCGTTGGCGAGCTCGATCTCGTCGCCCGAGCCCATGTACAGCACCAGGAACAGGCCGCCGCTGGTGAGCACGGCCGGAGGAACCTGGGCGGTGAAGGAGAGGTTGACGCTCTGGACCAGGTGGTCCCAGCCGGTGACGGCGCGCGTGGCGCGGCCGGCGGTGACGGAATTCGCCAGTATACGATCGACGGAGCGAGCGGACTCTTCATTGTGCTCGTCCGGGTCGAGGGGCAAGCTCACGGCGGTGAGTGTGGGACTGTAACGAACCTCGGCCACCATGAAACCGGTGACGATGTCGCGATAAGTGACCCGCCCGCTGACGTTCACGTTCAGCGGTTGGCTGGCCGAGCGCGCCTGGTTGGGCTGCGGCGCGACGCTGACCATCTCGAGCAGCGTCCAGCGCTCGTCGACTTCGGGCTCGCCCAGGCAGCTCCCGAGTACGAGCGCCCCCACGGCCGGGAGGACGACGACCCATCGGGGTCGCCGTCCACCCGCACCGTGACCTTGCAGCCTCGTCGTCATCGAGAGTTCCTCGCCTACTTCACGAGCGCCATCTTGCCGGTGAGCTTGGCGGCGCCGACTTCGAGACGGTAGAGATAGACACCCGAGCTCACGGGCGTACCGCGGTGGTCGCGGCCGTCCCAGCGCGCCTCGTGCGTGCCGCCGCCGATCTGGCCGGCGGCCAGCTCGCGCACGAACGCACCGCGCACGTCGTACACGCGCAGGCGGTACGGCTGGCTGGGGCCGGCCGGAACCGCGAAGCGAATGGTCGTGGTCGGGTTGAACGGGTTGGGCGTGTTGCCCAGGAGCGCCAGGCGCTGCGGCATGGCCGGCCCGCCCGAACCCGACAGCTCGATCGGCACCTCGACGGTGCTGGTCGATCCGTTGTCGTAGGTCGTGCGCGCGCGGATGGTGACGCGATAGGCGCCCGCGTCCCACGCGGCCACGTTGTCCGCGTCCGTGAAACGAATGGTGCGCGTGCCCGCCGCCAGCACACCCGCGTCGTGACGCGCGACCACTTGACCGTTGGACGGGTCGACGATCTCGGCGCTCACGTTGGCGTGGTCGGTCAACGTGACGCGCACCGCGTTCTCGTTTTCGACCGCCGCCGCGTCCGTCATGTCGACGCCGAGGTTGAGCAAGCGAATGCCGTTGCTGCCGCCCCACTCTTCGACCAGTACACCCGTGCCCTGTCCGGCGCGGGTCTGGCGGCCCGAGCGATGGTCGGTGACGTTCGCGAACACCACGTGGAAGCTGCGCGGTCGGTTGGTATTGGCAGTAAAACTGGCAACCGGTGACAGCGCCGAGGTGAACTTGGTGACCCGCCCCGCCTGCGGCGAGGCCGCGTACACGTTGCCGAAGTGGTCGGCGTCGAGCGAGGTGATCAGGCCCAGGCCGTGCGACGCCGCACCCACCCACGAAAGCGACGAGCCGGTGTCGCGCAGGTGGACCAGACGACGGTTGTGGGCGTCGGAAACGTAGACGTCGTCGTTGGCCACACCGTCGCGGCGGCCGACCGTGATGGCGGTCGGACCCGCGAAGTGCGCGTCGCCGCTGCCGAGCGCACCGATCGCGTCGGTCAGCGTGGCACCGCTGGTGCCGAGTGTGTAACGACGGACTTCGTTCTTGCCGGTGTTGGCGACGTAGAGCACGTCGTCGCCCGCGTCGAACGGCGTTCCGCCGTCCGAATGCGCCACGCCGTAGGGATCGTTGAGGTCGTCGATCGCGTACACCGGTTCCAGCCGGATGCGGTCGAACTCGCTCACGGTGCGGAACACGAGCACGCGGTCGTTGCCGCTGTCGGCGACGTAGATCAATCCGCGGCCGTCGGTGCTCAGGCCGCGCGGGGTCTTCAGGCGTCCGAAGCTGCTCGCGGCGCCGTCGAACGCGGCCAGGCCCTGGCCGATCTCGCCGAGCAGGAGCCGGCCCCACGCCGGGTCGGAGACAACTTGGAAGTAACGCGCTTCCAGATACGGGAAGCGGTCGTACACGTCCACGTTTCCGACTACCACGGTGGCGTAGGGTTCGCCGAACAGGTCGCGCCCGAATTGCTCGTTGGCGACTTGCTTGTTGAGCACGTCCACCTGGGCTTGCGCCAGATAGGGTGCGGGTTGGAACGTCTCGGCGGCGGCTTGCACCGCGCCCAGAACCAGGATGCTGATCATCAATGCTGTCCGGCTCATACCCGGCTCCTTTGTTTGGTCCGCTTTAGAACGCGATTTGCAGACCGGTTTCGAACACATCCGCAGAGAAATTGTTGCTGTTGAAATATCTCTCGTACCCGAAAGTCACTTGCGCATGCGTACCCAGACCGCCGAAGAACCGGTGCGGGTGCCACAGCACCTGGCCACCGAAGAGGTGGGCGCCGAAGTCGCCCAGGCGATAGTCGCCGGTCTGGTAGCCGTCGATGCCGCCCGCGTCGGTGTACTCGACGCGATAGAACTCCGACGGCAGCTGCGCGTAGTACCGATAGCGATACCGAAACACGAACTCCTCGTTCACGTACTGATTGAGCTTCAATCCGACCATGTGCGACTCCACACCCCAGTCGTCACTATAGAACCGGTAGTCGAGCTTGATACTCGAGCGGTTGTAGACGTACTGGCTCACGCCCAGGAACAGGTCCCGGCGCGTACGCTGGTCGGGATGACTCTCGGGAACGTTGCTCCCGGCCACGTACACGTTGCGATAGGGATCGTGCTGGAGCCCGCTCACTTGGTTGAACTCCGCGCCCACGCGCAGCACGGTGGTCTTGGTGACGACCTGGGTCGCGACGACGCTCCAGTACGTCGTACGGCGATAGTCGGGAATACCGGGCGTGTCTTGATCCGCGAGCGGTTCGATGCTGTCCCAGCTGTAGCTGGCGCCGACCGCGATGTTGAGATTGTCGTCGCGCAGGCCCTGGTTGTAGCCGAGCGATATCATCTGCGCGAAGTAGTCGCTCTCTTTCGAGACGTAGTAGCCCGCGTTGTATCCGTGGTAGCTGACCCCGCCCTCGAACGAGTTGCGCGTCTTGATGTAGTCCTGGTACGGGTCGGCGCTGCTCGCGATGGGCCGGCTGGCCGACGTGATCGCGTCGGCTGCTTCTTGCGTGCCCGGGGGCGCCTCGATGGCGGGGATCACGACCCGGTCGTGAACCCACTGGAAGTTCAACCCCAGGTTGTTCTGGAACCGCAGGCCCGTGGTCACGTAATGGCCGAACACGTCGACGCCTTCGACGTCCGTGTAGTAGTTGAACAGGTAGGACGCGGTGGTTTCGTCGATGCCGGCGCGCACGCACGGCGCCCATGCCGCGACCTGGACGCCCGCCACGGCCGTCACCAGCAACCACGGGGTTGCACGCCTATGGGTTACTTGCACGCGCATCCGCCGCCGGCGCCTCCCGCGCCCCCAGTCGAGCCCTCGCGGGCCTCGAGCCACTTGAGCTCTCGCATTGCTTCGTCCTTGGACGACGTCATGATGGGATCGGCAAGGTGCTCCTTCTCGTACGGGCGCACCGACGAGCAAGCCGCCGTCAACCCGAGAGCAAGAACCAACACGATTCGATACGCGCATTTCATCGCGAGTCTCCGTTGAAGGGCATCGTCGCCGACGAGCCCATGCCCGCCGCTTGCGGCGGGGTCTTGCGTCCGGCCACCATCGAGTCGACCTTGCCCTTGAGCACCGCCAACTCGTCGTGCGAGCTCGTACGCACCACGCTCACCACGTTGCCGTCGCGATCCAACAAATAGGTGCACGGCACCGAAGGCAGGTCGAGCGAGCGAGCCAGGCCGTCGGGTCCGTCGTGCACGACGGTGAGCTGCAACCCCATCTCCTCGGCGAAGCGACGCGCCTTGCGGGCGTCCTTGTCGATCGAGATTGCCACCACACGCGCGCCGCGCCCCTTCCACTCCGCGTTCCACCCGTCGAACAGCGCCAGTTCCTTGCGGCACGGCGCGCACCACGTGGCCCAGAAGTTGACGACCACGACGTCACCGCGCATCGACGCCAGTTTGGTCTTGCCGCCGTCGAATGAGGCGAGCTCGTGGTTGGCCAGTGTGGCCCCCACGTCCGCCCCGGCCGCGGCGCGACCGCCGGTCATCCCGGCGATCGCGAGCGCAACAGCCGCCGCTTGCATGAGTCTCCGTGTCGTCACGTCGTTCGCTCCTTCGATGGGCCTAGCGATACTGCGCGCCCAGCATGACCCACAGGTTGAACAGCTCCTTTTCGGAGGCATTCAATAGCGTGTCGTGGTTCTTGCCCACGCCTTCGTCGACTCCCAAGAGGTAGTCGATCACCGGCGAGCGGCGCGGGAACGCGGGCACGGTCACGTTGCGCGGACCCATCTCGGACTCGCCCGAGAGATTGATATAGCCGCGCGGGAAGACCTGGTCCTCCATGGTCGTGTCGGGCAGTTCCGTGAGGTCGAGGTCGCCCGCGGGCGGAATCGTGTCGGGCGGAACGTCGGCCGTGTACGTCGGCTGGTGGCACGAAACGCAGTTCGCTGCGACCAGCGGTCCGATGTGGTCGCGATAATTGATGAACCGGTAGCCCGAGGGCGGAATGTTGAGATCCGTCGGCGGCAATGTGGCCGCGATCGGGTTCGGGTTCGGGTTGAAGGTCTGGTTCAACATGCGGTCCTGGTGGCAGCCCGCGCACTTCGTAATCTCTTCGCCTGGGCGCATGTAGATCCATGTGCGTTTGACCACGAACCCGCGGTTCAGTCCGTCCAGGGTGGCCCAGCTGATGGGCGTGTTGGCCGGTACGCGGATACGGAACGAACCGTCGGGCTGCACGGGTGCGAAGCCCAGGAGCGCGCGCTTCTCGAACTCGTTGGCCGAGAAATCGTTGGGCTCGCCCTGCGCGGTCGGGATGCCGACCACCACCGCGATCGAGTCGATCGCGTCCACGCCGGTGGCACCCTGGATGGGGACCTCCTGGCCGTCGTTGAGCGCGCGGTTGAACACCGTGTTGGCCAAGATGACGCCGTCGGTGCGATTCAAATCGACCGTCGACGGAATGACCGGCGGACGCGCGCGCGGCGCCAACAGCTGCGCGTCGTATTCGTTGAAATTGGGATCGTTGTACAAGAACGTCAGGTCGTCGATCGAGATGGTGGCCGGGCTGCCGCCGGTGCCGGCGCCGGTCTGATTCAGCGTGAACGTATAGAGACCGTAGTCGACGTCCGACTCGAGTGCCGCCGGCAGCGTGTACGACACCACGTACGTGTTGCCGCCCAGCGACGACGGGTACTTGAAGGCGCCGTACGGCCACGGCTCACCGTCGGTGTTGACCTGCGGTGTCAGCACGTTCCAGAAGTTCTCGGTGCTGCCCTGGGTCGGGTCGGCCGGACCCGCTTCGAGCTTCAGGACCGCGATCGGGCCCGCGTCCTCTTCGATCATAGTCGACTCGATGGCGACCAGGCGGCCGTCGGGAGTCGGCTGGGCATGGAAGAAGTTGCGGTTGTGCGGGCCGTATTTATGAAATGGCGCCGTACCATCCGGGTTCGCGACGAAGAGCGGGAACCGGTTGACGGTTCCGAAGTGCTCCCAGCGCGTGTAGACGATGTTCCCCTCCGCGTTGAGCGTGGGGTCGAAGTCGTCGCTCATGTTGAAGCTCACCCGCTGCAGGTTCGAGCCATCGGCGTCGACGACGTACATGTTCTCGACCGGCGCGTGGTTGTACTCGTCCATCTCACGCGCGCGCGAGCTCGTGAACAGGATGCGATCGTCGGGGAGATACAGCGGGTCGAAGTCGTGCCCGCCGCCGCTCGTCACCTGGCGCAGCCCGGTACCGTCGGCGTTGATCTCGTAGATGTTGCGGTTTCCGCCGGAAGGCGGGCGCATCGAGAAGAGGATCTTCGTCCCGTCGAACGACACGCACGGGTCGCTGATCGACGCGCCCGTGAAGTTGGTGATGGGCGTGACGATCCCGTCCGGCGAGATGGGCGAGAGCTTGTAGAGGTTGCCCTCGGCCCAGCTCCGGTTGAGCGTTTCTTCGCCCACGGTCTTGACGAAGACGATCGCCGCGGTGGTCTCCTCCTCGACGATGACGTCGTCGGGAGCGCTGTCGCGACACCCGAATCCCGACAGCACCAGCACGCACAGCGCACCGACGAGGGTCGGGAAACTCGAGGCGAAGGTCCTTCTGTTGGTTGCGAATCTCATGATGCTCTCCTTGGCGCCTCCCGCCGCTCCTCCCGCCCATTCGGACGGTGCTCACGGCCGGAAACTCTAACTAACTGCCCAGACTCCTAAAGAATGCGAAGCCGATCGTGTACTCCAGGTAGTCGTAAGCGACGGTGCCCTCGACGTTGAGTTGCTGTCCGAGCACGGTTGCCCCGCGCATCTCGCCGCGGATGGCGACGTCGTTTCGTATGTAGATCTCGAGACCGCCGCCGGCGGTCAGCGCGTTCTTGGTCACCGGGTCGGCGTTGATGGCCTGGCCCGGATACACCGTCATCATTCCGTAGCCGAGGGTGGCGTAGGGCTGGAAGCGTCCCGACAGGGGATAGCGCACCACCACGTTGAAGGTGTGCAAGAGCCCGTGCAGCGACGAGGCCGGGTTGTGACCCAGCGACACCTCGTAGCCGAGCCACGTGTTGGGGCTGTAGCCCACGCGAAACGCGAACAAGTCCTGCGATCCCAGCTGCCCGTAACCGGGGCTGAACCAGATGCGGTGCTGGAAACGCTCGCGGTCGTTGGTGACGCGGAAGCCCGCGTCTTTCATCGACGGCACGAGATAGATCAGGCCATCGCTCGGCTCGCTCGCGTCCGCGCGCGCGGGTTCCGGCGCGACCGCCGTCGTCTCCGGCATTTGTGGCGCGGGGGTCGAGAGCGAGTCGGGCTCGCTTGCCGACACCGCGCTCGACGCGAAGAGCGCGCTCGACGCCAGCGCGAGGATCCACGCAGCGCGCGCGCTCATCGGTACTCACCCGCTTCGATCCAGGCCAGGATGGCCAGGTAGTCGGGATCGTCCATCTGATAGAAGACGTAGCCGCCGGCGTGGCCGGGGCCGCCGCACTCGGGTGCCAGCGGTTTCATGACGAGCGGGCTCGCGGGTGGGTCACTGCCGACGACTTGCATGCGCGCCTGCTCGAAGTCGAACTGGTTGTTCTTGTTTCCGTTGGGCGAGAGCTCGAAGGTCCCGCGGATTCCGCCGCCGTGGCACGTCAGGTTGTCGCACCCTTGCGCGGACAAGATGGGATTGATCGTGGTCGCGAACACGTCGAAGTCGAGGACATAGGACTGCCCGCCCGTCGGCGGATCGGGATCCGTCGTCGACGCGCGGTCGCAACCACTGGCGACGGCGACAGCCATGGCCGCCGATCCGACTAGCAGTGCCGAGACCGCGGGATGCTTCCTCATGATTCCTCGTGCGTCCACGTCGCTTGTTCCTTCTTTCCTCCGGGGAGGAGTCGCTTTTCGGCCAA
>DASPGK010000214.1:0-2925 GCA_035620655.1 Candidatus Krumholzibacteriia bacterium | reverse complement strand
GTCCTGCCCGACGTTCTACGTCGCGGGTCACCATCGTCCGCTGGCAGAGGGTTTCTCTTCCAGCATCGCACCTTCCCTCGAAGCCACCGACGTCGACCAGCTCGACGTGGGCGTCGTCGGTGCCGGTCGTTTCGAAGTCGTCATGAAGAACGAAGCCTACGAGACGCACGTCGTGCGCCACGTCGACGTGCTTGCGTTGCCGCATCGCGCCGACGAGCGCATCCTACGCGGCGTCGATGGAACCTTCTGGGCGGTCGCAAACGTTACACCGCCGTCGTTCGCCTCGGCCGACGAAGGCGAATGCACCGACGCGCTTCGCGCCATCGACGGCGTGGAGCGCTTTGGCCCGGCCGATTCGACCAACCTCGCAGCCAAGGAAACGGTCGAGATCGCATTCGATGATCCTCCGGAGGGCCGTTGCGGAATCGCCGTGGCATGTCGTCAGTCGCTCCTCTCGACGTATCTGCTCTATCAGACGTTCGCCTATATGGGCCGGGAGGCCGGCCATTGGATCGCTGAGCTCGAGCGCGGCGAGCTGGGCGAGGCCGGAAGTGCATTGGTCGAGATGCTGGGTGGCATCGTGGTGTCGATTGAAACGGCGCCGGGCGTGTGGGTCGACGTGGGCGAGATTCGCGAGTTCGGCCCCATCGGCGTCGATCAACACCTTCTCGCGTTCGACGCGCCCCTCGATTGGACCGGTCACGCTCGCATGCACATGACACGGGGCGCGTGGCGCGTCGACGGCGTGAAACTCGGGACGTTGGTGGAGCGGGTCGAACCGATCCGCGTACCGCCCAGCCGCGTGCTAAAGGGTGACCGCGCGGATGAGTTCGCGCTAGCGTTGCTCACCGATCCGACGCGATCGCTGACGACACTTCCGGGCGACCACTATACGCTGATCTACCAGCTGCCCGACCGAAGCGCGCACTACGAGGTGTTTCTCGAGAGCCGCGGCTACTACATCGAGTGGATGCGCGAGGACTGGCTGCGCGAAGAGAATCCGGCGCACCTCGCGCAATTGTTTTTCGATCCCGCCTCGGCGCTGGCTCGTCTGGCACCCGAGTACAAGAAGGTCGAAGCGGGCATGGAAGAGACGTTTTGGGGGAGTCGCTATGCGAAGCCGTAGCGGGATCGCGGTACTCGCGCTCGCGTGCGCGATCGCGTGTGGCTGTGCGGTTGCACCGACGACACCGCCCGGGGTACTTCCCACGTCGTTGGACGCTGGGTCCGGCGTCTACGGGGCGTGGATCGAGGTCGACTATCGACCTCCGCATGGGAAGAAGGTCGACGTCGACGGCGAGCTGCTGGCAGTCGAGGACGGCCGCGTGTACGTGCTCCTCGGCGACGTCGTGCGCCCCGTACCGATCGATTCCATCCAGAAAGCCCGGGTCACGTTCTACAACCCGCAGACCAGCGCGGTCGCGGGGCTGGTCGCTCTGGGCACGATGGCCACCATCAGCAACGGGTTCTATCTCGTCATTACGGCGCCGCTGTGGCTTATGATCGGCAGCGGTGCAGCCGCCTCGCGCTCGCACGAGCCGATCCTCGACGTGCCCAAGCACGGGTGGTCCGAAATCGTCGCGTACGCGCGCTTCCCGCAAGGGATGCCGGCCGATTTCGTACCGCAACCGGTGACCCCGGTCGTCGAGACCATCGTGATCGAGACTCCGCCCAAGCAGCCTGTTGCGATCGCGCCGGGCGATCAATCGGCGTGGGGTTTCGCCTTCGGCATGGGCACGGCACGCTACGACGAACAGAGCGATGTCGCGGCGGTGTTGGGGCTGAACGTATCGAAGAAATGGGGGAGTCTGGGCGTTCGATTCAGCGTGGGGAACCGCGATCCCGTCGAGGGTTCGAGCGAGGACCTGGCCATCGACGGCGAGGTGTTCGACCTCGCGTTCCTCGTCGGCGTGCGCACGGAGTCGCGCGGCGTGCAGATGGCGCTTCGCGCCGGTCCGGCGGCTTGGGGACTCGATCTCGGCGACCTCGAGGATGTCCGCTCCTCGTTCGCGGCACAAGGCGAGTTGTTCTTTTATCCATCGTCTACGGTTGGATTCGGAACGATCGTGGCATACAATAACAACAGTTTGCAGGACTACTACATCGTGACGCTTGGGATCGCGATCGGACCGCGGTGAGCCGCGAGATCGATTCGATCGCCTAACGAGAAGAGCTATGGATACCCCCGACCGCCTCATCGTCGCCATCGACGTCGACTCGCTCGACGCGGCGAGAGCGTTGATCACAACACTTTCGCCGCTCGCGCGCTGGTTCAAGATCGGCTCCGAGTTGTATACGCGCGAGGGCCCGGCGGCCGCGCGCCTGGTCAAGGACGCGGGTGCGAAGCTCTTCCTCGATTTGAAGTTTCACGACATCCCCAACACGGTGCAGCGCTCGGTGCGAAGTGCGCTGACACTCGGTGCGGACATGATGACGCTGCACGCCTCGGGCGGACCGGCCATGCTGCGCGCGGCGCGCAATGCGGCCGACGACGCGAAGCGAGACGACGTCATCTTGGTGGGCGTCACGGTGCTCACGCACTTCTCGGAGAGCGAGTTCAACGCGATCTTTCCCACCTCGCGCAAGGTCGAAGAGACGGTGCTGGCGCTCTCGAAGGTGGCGCGCGCGGGGGGGATGGACGGCGTGGTGGCGTCGGCGCAGGAGTTGCCCGCGATCAAGAACGCGATGGGGCACGACTTCATCGTGGTCACACCGGGCATCCGCTTGC
This sequence comes from Candidatus Krumholzibacteriia bacterium, assembly GCA_035620655.1. Lineage (GTDB taxonomy): Bacteria > Krumholzibacteriota > Krumholzibacteriia > WVZY01 > JAKEHA01 > JAKEHA01. Next base: position 197 of record DASPGK010000214.1, on the reverse strand, counting down.
CGGGTGCGGGCAAGGACGACCAGACGCGCGTCGTCACCCCGCAGCAGGCCATCAAAGACGGCGCCGACTTCATCGTGGTGGGCCGTCCCATCACCGCGGCAGCGGATCCACTGGCCGCGTGCGACGAAGTGCTTCGCCAAATGGGCGACGCGTAAGCGTCGACCTACAGCGCGAAGCCGACGATGAACTTCAAGCGC
>DASPGK010000213.1:0-3676 GCA_035620655.1 Candidatus Krumholzibacteriia bacterium | reverse complement strand
GTGCAAGGACGCTTCACCGCCGAGCGCGCCCACGACCGGCGGCATGAACGGCGCCAACGGACGCGACGTGAAGAACGCGAGCATGGTGATGATCACGCACTGGAGCAGCCCGAACAGGAGAAAGGGCGCGAGTATGCTGGGGCTTCGAAGCGCGAGGCGCGCGGCGGACAGCGCGTCGAGGTAGTCGTCGATGGCGCGGGCCAGATTCACGCGCGCTCCCGTGCGAGTGCGGCGTACAGGCGCGCGATCTCACCTTCGACGTCGCGCGCGACCCCGGCCGCGCGCTCCCACGCGCCCTCGAGTCCGGAGTCGAGCGGTGTCGACACGCTGGCGAACACGACGTCCTGCGGGCGCCGCATCAAGGCCTGCCGGGTGAGTGCCATCTTCAATCGAAACACGTCGTCCTCGATCCCGAACGGTGTTTGGTACCAGAAGCACACCAGGCGCCTCTCCACTCCGTTGTTCACGACCAGCGCGCGCAGCACGCCGTCGCGCCATTCTATCGGCGCTTCCAACTCCTGCTCGATGTTCCACCCCGAGCCCGGGTAGCAGTGGCGCGGCGAGTGCACCTGCGACCCCTCCTTCTGACGGTCGAAGTAGCCGAGGAAGAGCCACACCGGCTCGTCGGCATCCGGGTCGTAGGTGCGAAAGAGGACCTCGCGCGCGCGCAGCACCTCGAGGAAGTCCTCGTCCATGGTCTCGTCGAGGTACACACGCTCGTCCACGCGCACGCCGGACAGTCCCAGCGACGCCGCACCGCGGGGCTCGCCCGCGCGGAAGCCGTACCCAGCCACCGCCATGAGCGAAAGCGCGGCGGCCGCGATTATCGTCGTGCGCGTTCGATCCATTGCAGCACCTTACCGGTGACGAAGAGGACGACCAGCCCGGTGATGAATACCACGATGCCGGAAAGCTCGTGAAGGAAACTCTCGGCGGCCTGCGCGCCGCCGATGGCGGCAATACCCGCCGTGGTCGCCAGGCGCGCGACGTTGGCCGCCACCGCCACCGGCAGCGCGGAGGCGGCCAGGAGCACCTTCGACCACGTCGACAGGCGCATGAAGTCCGTGAGGAAGATCGCCATCGTCCCCAGGGTCATGATCGAACGCAGCCCGCTGCACGCCGTCACCACTTCGAGCGAGTACCCCTCGAGGCTCAGGATGTTGCCTTCGCGCACCACCGGCATCCCGGCCATCCCGAGGATCGCGGCCGCCATGCGCGAGCTCTCGATTTGGAGCGGAAACGTGAGCTGGTAGTAGACGACGTACGGGAGCGGCACCATACAAAAGAGGAACACCACCGGGAACGCCAGGGCGCGCGCGCGCGCGCGCCCTTCGATCGCCCACAGGAGTCCGCCCAGGACCAGCACGAGCGAGACACGCGCGGTGAACAGTTCGGCGGCGGCGCTGCCCGCGAGGTACAGGAGCGCTCCGATCGACAACAGCACGAAGCCGGTCGCGTCGGGTGTGGAGGGAGCCGCGTGGTAGCGAGTGCGCCGTCGTCGCGCGAGCCACGCGGCCATCGGGACGACGAAGAAGCCGTGTGCGTAGTTGGGGTCATCCGCCCATTGGCGCACCAGTTCGACGAGAACCGGCGCGTACGCGAGTGCGAATGGAAGGGCGAGCGAAAGGGTCGCGGCGAGGTGGCGGCGAGAGGCGATCGCCGCGCGGCTCATCGACCCGACTGGACCAGGAAGCGGCCCGCGCGCTGCAGGCTGCCGCTGGAATCGGTGACGCGCACCAAGTAGAGCGCGGGGGCGACTCTCTGTCCCCCGTCGTTGGCGAAGTCCCAGGTCCAGTTGGCACCGTCGGAACCGGTGTTCTCGAAGCGCCGAACCGTGAAGCCGGCCGCGTCGAAGATGCGCACCGTCCACGCGCGCGGGAGGTTTCGCACCTCGAGCGGACGCGCGGGGTCGCCGGCCCAGTAGCCGTCGGGAACGATGTCGCCCGTACCGGAGGCCAGGTTGCTCCCCGCCACGGTGAAGGAATACTCGAACGGAACCGCGCAATTGGAGGTCGAGGCACGGTCGCACGCTTCGACCCGCACGGAGACCTGGGCCCCGGCTGTGAACGGACTCGCCGGTCGATGCGTGATGCGCACGCTGGCCGGTGTTCCCTGCACGGTGAAGGCCACGTTGCTCCCGTTGATGATGAGTTGGACCGATCCCAGCGCTACGCCCAGCCCCGAGTCGGAGATGTCGACCTCGATGGCGCCGCTGGCGGAAACACCGGTCGCGTTGGCGAGCGGTGTCACCGCCGCGATGGTGGGCGCGAGCACGTCGTTGCTCGCACTCGCACCGGTCGTGAACGTCCACGACGTGGTGAGCACGTTGGGCGTGGGCGCGCGGTCGGCCGCCGTCACCTGCACGGTGATCGCGGTGTTGGCCGGCAGATCCGCAGCGGGGTCGACCGATACCGCGTAGCCCGACGTGGTGGCCGTGGTGACGGGCGTCTCCTGGATGCCGTTGACGCGCACCACGATGCTCGCCGCGTCGACACCGCTGCGGGCGTCGGTGACGACGAAGAAGATGCCGGTGTTGCGCGCCACGTTGGTGGCCCCGCTGGCCGGGTCGCGCTGGCTCACGACCGGTGGGGTCACATCGGGGCCCTGGAGCGTCACCGAGACCTCGCTCGAGTAGATGCTCATGAGCCCGGCCCCGGTGAAGGAGCGAACGGACGCGAAGTAGGTCCCGGCGGAGAGTCCGCACCGCGACGCGACCGAGGTCGTGCCGGACACGTCGACCGAGTCGGTATAGGCGCCCTGACTGCGCGGTCGCGTCGCGAAGTACATCCGGTAGCCGGTAACGGTCGGATCGCCCACCCGCGTCCAACTGACGCGCAGACACCCGACCGGGTTCTCGGTCCCGGCGATGCCGGTCGGCGGCGGAGGACCCTGCGTATTCTCGTTGGTGACCGTCGCGGACGCTTCGTTGGAGCGCCCGCTCCACAGGTCGAAGGCATTGTGGGCTCGGATCGCAAAGGTATAGGTGCCGTTGGCGAAGCCGCAGCGCGTGGTGCTCCAGCGGCTCCCCGCCTGCACGATGTCGGTCAAACTCACTTGGGCGGAGTCGGTGAACACGGTTCCGGTGCGACGCCACAGCAGGGTGTAGTCGGTCACGTACTCCGCCGTCGGGGGGGCGTTCCACGACAGGGTCGCGCACCCGTTGGTCGACCCGGCGGCGGCGAAGCCGGTCGGGGTGCCGGGGGTCACGGGCTCGACGCCGGTCAGGGTGAACACGTAGGTGTCGCCGACCCCGGTGACGTCGTCCATGTCGACGCTCCCCAGCGGGCTCGCCACCACGCTGCGGTCGAGGGTGGTATTCTGGCGCACCTCGTAGTTGCCCGCCGGCTGCATACCGAACATCAGGAATTGCGTATTGCCCGCCGCCGTGACGCTCTTCGACACGGGTTTCTTGGCGCTATCCGCGGCCCCGGACGGCTGTGCGTTCGCGAGCATCGCCGTGACGAGAATGAGTGCGAACCCATGACGGACCATTATCAACTCCCGGAAGCGGTTTGCTTCCACGCCGACTCGGATCGACCGAAACGTGCGGTTGCGATTAAGACTGGATGAGGATCGTGACGGTCGGGGGCTGCAAAAACCGTGCACGGCGGCCGGGCCGCGTCACTCGCGAAGGTACGTTTGGCGAATGGAGGGGTCCTGGTCAAGCAGAATATCG
>DASPGK010000212.1:0-4139 GCA_035620655.1 Candidatus Krumholzibacteriia bacterium | reverse complement strand
CGGCGCCGTAACCCACCACGTCGCCCAGGCACATGAGCTGGTAGGGTTCGAAACGGCGCGCGGCTTCGATCGTCGCCTGCAGGGCTTCGAGGTTGCCGTGGATGTCGGACATCAAGACGTAGCGCATCGCAGCCTCTTCGGGTTGGCGTGGCCTATTCGTGGAACACGAACGACTCGCTGGCGATCTGGATCTCGTCGTTGTCCTTGAGCTCGATCTCCTTCACGGCCCGGCCTCCCACGCGCACCGGGCGAAGCCCGCCCACGCGGCGCAGGATGGTGCGACCGTTCTCGCGGATGATCTCGGCGTGGCGGCCCGCGACGAACATGCCGGCCACGTGCACGTCGGCGTCCTGGTCCTTGCCGATGACCACGCCGTCGTCTTCGATCTCGACGATGCGGTCGCCGAACTCGGTGTGCACGACCAGCCGGGGCGGGCGGCTGGCGTCCACCGCCAACATGGTCGCGGTACGCGTGTCGTGACCCTCCGACGGATCGTGCGCGTGCGGTGTCGGGTGCGGTGGGGGCGTGGGAGCCGCGCCCGGCGCACCGGCGTTGAGCGCGCTGCGCTGGAAGATCATGGTTTGGTCGAAGCCGGCCATGGTCTCCGGCTCGGCCACCGCGTGACCGCCCTGCACGCGGAACTGGATCGTGTGCTTGGCGATGGTGATCTCGTCGCCGTCCTCGAGCTTGCGACGCGTGACACGCGCGCCGTTGACCTCGGTGCCGTTCAGGCTGTCGCAGTCGCGAACGAAGTAGCCGCCCTTTTCCTCTTCGATGAGCGCGTGCAGTCGCGACACGGCCAGGTTGTCGATCACGATGTCGTTGTCGGGGGTGCGGCCGATGCGCAGACGGGGCCGATCCACTTCCCAGCGTCCGATCTCGCGGTCCTTGAAGCGCAGCGCGACCACGGGCGGCTTGGACAGGAACACGTCCTCGAAGCGCCCGGCGAACGACTCGGGCAGGTTCTTGGCGTCGGGCGCGTAGGAGACCAGGAAGTCTTCGTACAAGCTGATGGTGAGCGGCTTCTCGGCGCTGCGGGTGTAGACTTTGACCAGGAACTCTTCGCGGAAAGAGCCCTCGCGCGGGGTGGCCGCCGAGAGCTCCATGCACAGCGCCGCGGCCTTGCCTTTCTCGTAGCGAAGCAGCGCGAAGAAGTCCTCGCGGGTGGCGGCGACGATCGAACTCTTACCCTCCGCCTCGATCTTGTCCAGCAGTTCGTCCAGATCGACCAGGTTGGTCGCCACGCGCAGCGCGGGCTTCTTCTGCGAGACCACGAGCAGCGAGTGCAGGATCTTGGTGTTGAGCTCGTACCAGCAGGCGCGCGGGAAGCTCATCTGCGAGACCCCGACCAGGAACTCGCGGATCGACGTGGGCGAATACTGGCCCCCGGTCGATTCGGCGGCGGCGTAGATTTGCCGGTCGCGCAAGAACAGCACGCGCTGGGTTACGCTGTCGTAGATCTCCAGCGCGCACGGCTTGGGTGAGCTGGCGGCGAGCGCACGACGGATGAGCTCGTTGAGCGAGGCCTTGGTGACCTCGCCGCTCTCTCCGAGTACTGCGGCGTGTGGAATGGTGGTTCTCACGTTGCGACCTTTCTCGCCCAGCGACCTTCGCAAAGGCATTGTCGGCGAACGAGAAAGGGCAAGTTCCATGCCACCGATGGGGGCACCGAGCGGGCGACGATGGCGCGAAACGGGGCGTCGGGACGCGGCAAACCGGCCTGGCGCGGACGGCTCGAACGGCGCTGAAATCGCGCAATGCAATCGGCGTTCGGTGCGCTCGAAACGCGCGCGCGCCGCTGCTCATGATTTCTCGTCGTTTCGCGGGAGGGGGATTGGGGCGTGCGGGCGCCGTATAGCGCCTTGACACGCGCAAGCGGACCGTGGTAAAATCCTCCGCGTTCGCAGGCAAGGTTGGCCACGTGTTTCTCAGCGAGTCAATAATCGAGCAGTAGGGGATCCATCGGGTGCGATCGGCACGCGGTGGGTTCTTGCTTTTAGGAAGGGGGAATTCGGAATTGCGCCATACTGGTAAAGTGAAGTGGTTCAACGAAAACAAAGGTTACGGGTTCATCCTCAGCGACGACGGCGCGCGCGACATCTTCGTGCATTATTCGGAGATTCGTGACGACGGGTATCGCACGCTCGCCGAAGGCGAGACGGTGGAGTACGAGCTGATGGACAGCCCGAAGGGCCCCCAGGCGAAGTCGGTTCAGCGCAACGGGAAGATTGCGCCGGCTGCGTCGCCGGAGGCGGCTCTCTAGGCTCGTTTTCGTTGTCCTCGAAAAAACGCGGATCCCCGTACCTGCGCAGCCGCGGGTGCGGGGATCGCGTCTTTTTGCTGAGGCCCTCGATGGGGCTGGTTAGTCGTCGAGGCTCTTCAGGCTCTTCTGCGCCTTGTCGTTGGATGGATCCAGCTCGATCGCCTTCTTCCACGCCTTGCGAGCCTCGTCTTTGTTACCCAATTTGAAGTGCGCGTTGCCCAGGTTGGTGTACGCGGAGCCGTTGTTGGTGCTGCGGCCCAGCGCCTCGTTGTACATCTCCACCGCGCGCCCGAAGTTCCCCTGCTTGTAGTACACGTAGCCCAGGTTGTTGTACGCGGCGTGCAGCTCCGGGTTGAGCTTGATGGCCTTGGTGAACGCCTCGGCGGCGCGATCGTTCTCGTTGAGCTCGGTGTAGACGAGCCCGAGGTTGTTGTAGCACTCCGCGAAGGTGTCGTCGCGCTTGAGCGCTTCCAGGAACTGGTCGCGCGCCAGCTTCATGTCGCCGTGGTGGTAGCTGGTGACCCCGAGGTTGTTGAACTTCATCGCCTCGCGGCGCTTGGCCTGCGACGCGGAGTCGTCCTTCTTGCGGTCGCGGTCGGTGCGCACCAGGTCCATCATCTCGGCCCAGTTGCGCTCGAGCCGGTCGATGTTCTCGACCGCCTTGCCGACGTTGGACTCGACACCCTGCATGCGCGGCGCGATGGCTTCCAGCGCCTGGATGCGGTTCATGATCTGCTCCCACTGCACCTTGATCTGCTTGATGCTGTCGTCGAATCCGAGCACCAAGTCGGACACGGTCGTGGTCAGGGTCTCGAAGCCGTCGTTGCGCGCGTCGATGGTGTCCTTGATCTCGGCGATGCCGTCCTTGATCGCGTTCATGGTCTCGTGACGCTCGTCTTCCTCCTCCTCGCTGGGAACGATGGACGCGATCTTCTTCTCGACCTCGTTCTTGAGCTTCGTGATGGTGTCGATCTGTCGCTTCTCGACTTCACCGAAGCTCGAAATCATCTCGGCGACACTCTTGGTCTGGAACTTCCAAAACTTGTCGAGCTCGCGCGCGACCGCGGCCGACGTGTCGTCCTTCTTGTCGTCCTTACGACCCGACTTCTCGACCGCCCGCTCGCTGGCCTCGGCGGCCTTGCGCGCCTTGTCGACGCCGGCAATGATCGCATCGAAGGTGCACTCGCCGTCGTCGGTGCGATAGAAGCGACACGTCTCCCGCAGGCAGTACAAGTGCGACGTGGCCGGGTTCTCGCGCCCCGGCTTCGCTTGCGACTTCGCCTTGCGGTCAGACTTGACGCCGACGCCGCCGTCGCCGTCGTAGCCGAGCACGACGACGTCGCCGGTGTTGCCGGACGAGCCGTGCGCGCCGGACTCGATCTCGAGTACGTTGCCGTCGGCGCCCAGCATGTGCGACATGAACGGGCAGATTTTCATGATCTCGCTCCTTCAGCGATCCTTACGATGATGGTCGGGTATCTCGTCGGGCGCAGCGGCCACGACGGTCTCGATGATTCTCGTAGTATCCGCGGATTCCTAGCATAGTCCGTGCCGGGGAGCGGATGGAGACGGGCCAACGGACGGGCCGGATCAGTCGAGCGTCGTGGTTTTCTGGAGGATGGCGACACCGTCGGTTTGCGCGCCGACCAGCTGCTCGAGGTTGCGCCGCGCCAGCCGCTCGAACTCGGGCCGCCCCGGGAACGACTCTACCAGGCGTTCGAGCGTGTCCTTGGCGCCGGCAAAATCGTTCATCGAGCGCTGGCACACCGCGGTGCGCAGCCACAAGCGCTGCTTATCGGCGTCGGATAGCGAGGGCTCGTCGAGCTTGATCATGATTTCGAGCGCCTTCAACGGGCGGTTGGAGAGCGAGTGGTAC
>DASPGK010000211.1:0-2942 GCA_035620655.1 Candidatus Krumholzibacteriia bacterium | reverse complement strand
GTGGCAGTGCGCGCAGTTCGAGCGCGCCTCGTGCCCGTGGAATCCGGTGCGCTTCGCGATCGTGGCCGCGATCTCTCCGTGGCACGCGAGGCACTTCTGGTCCATGGCGCCTTCGCCCTTCCCGTGGCACTTGACGCACCCGAGGTTGCCGTCGAGGTCCGCGTGGACCTTCGCGAGCGGCCCGGGTGAGACCTGGGCGCGCGCACTCGACCCCAAACAACTCGAGGCGATTAGTGTCGCGACCATCACGCGTCTGGTCGTCGCGGCGCTACGCAACGACCGGCTCCTCTTCCTTGGGCAGCGGCACGTCCTTCTTCACGATGCGCACGCCGATTTCCTCGAGCAGCTTGTAGGGCGGGTCGCCGCCGATGCGAACCACGACGACGTCGTTGGGGAGAATCTCCTCGCGGCCGCCGACGTCGAGCACGACGGAATCGGGTCGAACCTCGCGCACCTGGCTCCTCAGCGCGACACGGATAGTGCCGCAATGGACCGCTTGCTCCAGGTTGACGCGATTGCGCTCCTTGACCCGCGCAAAGGCATCGCCGCGGTAGCACAAGACCACCGTCGTCCCTTTCTGCTTGGCCAGCCCCACCGCCGACTCAACCGCGCTGTCGCCGCCGCCCACCACCAGCATGCGTTGACCCGCGAACGACTCCATGTCGACCACGTCGTAGATCACCTTGCCGAGCTCTTCGCCGGGGACACCGAGGCGGCGCGGGCTTCCCCGCCGGCCCATGGCGAGAATGACGTGGCGCGCACGGAACGCGTGCTCCGGCGTGTCGACGCGGAGCCATCCGTTCTCGCGCGTGATGCCGGTCACGCGGTGGTGCGTGCGCACCTCGAGCCCGGTGCTCGCGATGATGCGCTCCCACACCTCGAGCAGGCGTTCCTTGGAACCGTCGGCGACCCACAGGTTGCCGTAGAGCGGAACCGTCAACGGCTCCGCGAGCAGGAACTTCGCGCGCGGGTACTTGCGAATAGTATCGGCGAGGGCGCCCTGCTCGAGCACGACATAGCGGAGCTTGCGGCGCAGCGCCTCCAGCCCCGCGCTCAATCCGGCCGGACCGCTGCCCACGATCACCACGTCGAGAACGTCGTCGGGAACGGCGGCGTGCTTGCGCGTGCGCTCGCTTGCCACGTGCTCCATCGCGACCGCTGCTTCGTTGATCGCGTTCTTGATGAGGCCGCGACCGCCCAACTCGCCGACCACGTACACGCCCGGGATGTTGCTCTCGAACGCGGCGTTGACGAGGGGGACTTCGACGCGGTGGACGCTCGCCCCGGTCGCGAGCACGATACCGCCCACCGGGCAGGCTTCGACACACTTGCCGTGGCCCTTACACAGATCCTTGTTGACCGTCGCGAGCTTCCCAACCATACGGATCGCACCCGGCTCCGGGCACACCGGAACGCACGCGGCGCAGCCCACGCACAGGTCCGCGCGCACCACCGCGTGCGGTTGCACGCTTCCCTTGCCGCCGCTTTCCTCGGCGGACACGGCTCCGGCGCGCACGACTTCGTAGAGTTGCATGGGCACGCCGCAGCTCGGACAGCGCGCGGCCCCGTGCGGCACCTTCTTGCGGCAGCGCGGACACGGCGCGGACTTGGCGTCGCCGTGCCGGCTCTTCATGTGCCCGCGCATCAGGAGCAGCGTGAAGACGATGAACGCAATCGTGGTGATGAGCATCATCATGGTGAGTCACCCGCTAGAACCAGGTCGCGCCCACCGCGACGACCACGACCACGTGGATCGTGACCGCGATGAAGGCGGTGATGGCGACCGGGCGATGGGCCGCGTGCCAATGCCGAAAGATCGAATGCGTCGCGTCCAGCAGGCGCGCCTGCTGGTGCAACGACATCTCGCGGCGCGCGAGCGTCATCGCGTCCTCGAGGCGCTTCTTGTTGGTCGCACCCTTGCTCTTCAAGCGGCGCCGGAGTTTGCGCAGCGCCCGGCCGCGCGCCATGTCGTCGCGCGCCATCTGCGCGAAGGCCGCCATGATTCCCACGCGCGCCGGGGACGACTCCACGTTGAGGATCTCTTGCACGTCGAGCACGGAGAGACCGGTCGCGTCGGCGAGCTCGGCCAGGAGCGCGCGTTGCTGCGCCGAGACTTCGGCCAGGCTCAATTCGACGCCCGAACGCCCGCGGGGAATGCGCACGTAGAGGTAACGCCCCACGAATCCGCTCAAGCACACGATGAGCATCGCGATGTACCCGATGCCGATGACGCCGCCGAAGCGGAACCCGGCGTGGATCGCGCCGACGATCGGGAGCATCAGCCCCACGCCGATGTGGACGTCGAGCCAACGCGGGACGGGGCCGAGCCACTCCTGCTTGCGCAGCTTCTTGCGCAGCGGAAACAGCCACATGAACAGGAAACCGGCAAACGTGATGATGCCGGCCGTCTGGCCGACGTAGCCGGAGGGTCGAAACCAGGGGTGCAGCGCGTGGCGCAGGCGCTCGGCGTGAGGAAGCACGTAGTACGGGATACCGATCGCCGCGACGACGACGAACAAGACGAAGGGAACCACGATCACGCGCCCGGGGCCCACGCCCCGCGCGGCGCGATCGGGCTTCGCTGCGGACACTCTCGCCACCGGAACTGCCATACCCGGGGTGCTCATTCTCACTGCTCGCCCAGAACCGAATTAACCAAGATTTACGTGTGTGCGCGTCACTGTGAGAATGGCGCAAGTCCCGTGCCGCGGCCGCAATACGCGGACGGCGGAACGACACGCCCTTCGAGAGAGACGTGCTCCACGACGGGGAAGAATAGAAGAGCTTTTCTATTCTATTTGTGCGCGTCGTGGATGCGGGGCGGCGATATCGAGCACGTTGCCATAATGGCTATCGCGCGCGTCTGTGGCAAGGATTACGTAGTTCGAAATGTGGGATGCGTCATGCGCAGGAACCGGCCGGTCCCATGCTCGCGGGCATCG
>DASPGK010000210.1:0-2155 GCA_035620655.1 Candidatus Krumholzibacteriia bacterium | reverse complement strand
GTCGTCGGCGATCCAAACCGCCGCCACGACTGCGACCAAGACAAGAACGAAGATCAGAGCACGTGTTCGTAGGCGCATGCGCGCACTGTAGGTCCCGAGTAGAAACGCTGTCAAGCCAGGCGGTTCTTCGGGACCTGCTTGATCGGTAGACCGTGACCAACCCACCCGTACGAAACGCCGTCGTCCGTCGCGTGGAGAAACTCCGCGCGCTCTGGAACGAGTTCGCGTCCAACCCCGACGCCCGCGTCCTACGCTGGCTCGTCAGGACGGACGAGTGGGACATCGTGCGCGTGTTCCTCGAGGTGGAGCGAAGCGAGACCGGCGAGTGCCCGGAGCTCTTCCTGGTGTTCGACCGGCCGTTCGCGTCCATGACGCGCTACGGGATCGACCTTGCGCAAGACATGCGCAAGCAGTTCGCGGATTCGCAGGAGGAGCTTTCCGCGCAAGGCCTCGACCAGCCGTGGCGGCCGCCGGCGGTCACGGGTGTCGCCGACTCGCGCGTTTTGGTGGCGCACTGCGAGTCGCTCTGCGGTCACTACGAGGACATCGACTACCTCGCCCTCGTTCTTCTCCCGAGCCAGGTCGCCGGGTACTCGCAGTGGGACGGCTGGCTCCAGAAACTCGTCGGGGGGGAGATCCCGGAGAACGTGCGCGTCCTCGTGTGCGACGACGTGACCTCGCCGCAGCTCGACGCGCTCGCGGCCAAGGAGCCCAAGCGTGTCGTGACCCAGAAGCTCGACCTGAACATGCCCTCGCTCATCGCCGAGCTGGTCAAGGAGCACCGCGGCGCCGGGGGTCCCGGGGCGGATTTTCGCGAACAGTTCGTCGCACTGACGACCGCGGCCGGCAAGGGCGACATCGCCGCCGCGCGCAAGGCAGCCGACGCGTCCATCGCGACCGCGCGCGCGAACAAGTGGCCGCTGCAGGAAGTGACCGCGCTGATGGCGTTCGCCAACGCGTGCCTCGCCGCGGGTGACGCCAAGCAGGCCGTCAAGTGCTACCGCGACGCGCGCAAGGTAACCGCGACGCTGCAGGGCGACGAAGCCGCGGTGGGTGCCAAGGTGGACGTGCAAACCCGCCTCGCCGAGGGAGCGGCCATGGTGAGCGCCGGCGCCTTCGTGGAAGCGTCCGCGGTCTACGAAGCGACTGCTCCGATTGCGGAGAAGCAAGGCGACCCGTTGATGACCATCGAGAGCTGGCGCATGGCCGCGTACTGTCACGAGCAGGCGAGGAATCCGGAGAGTGCGTGGAAGTGCGGGCAGGCCGCACTGAAGGTCGGGGAGAAACTAGAACCCGACGCGCGCAAGAGCACGACGCTCGGCTACGCGGCCGCGGGACTGATGCGGGTCGCGAAGAAGAAGCCTTACAAGGACCAGGCCCCCGTGCTGGAGCGGAAGATCGGGAAGCTCTTGGGGCCCGGCTGGGAGAACGGCATCGAGAAGGGTGCTAGCAAGTCATGATGCCGGCCGCAAAATCCTTCGACCCGGTGATGGGCGTCGACGTCCACATCATCCAGCCGCCCGGGCCCGTCCCGCCGCGTCCCATCCCGCATCCCTTCATCGGGATGCTCATCGATCCTTTCGACTTCGTGCCCATCATCGGGGCGACCGTTTACGTCAACGGGAGTCCCCGCGCGCTGGCCGGCACCGCCGGCAAGGCGTTGCCTCCGCACATTCCGATCGGCGGAATGTTCGTCCCGCCCCCCCCCGGCAACGAGTGCGAGATGTTCATGGGAAGTTCGACCGTCATCGCCGACGGTGACCCGTTCAGTTACACCGCGCTTCCCGCGTTGAGCTGCCAGAGCATCGGCATGCCCGCTCCGTTCCGAACGAATCCCAAGAAGAAGACCAAGATGAAGTCGCTGGTCCTCCCGACGAGCGTCGTGCTCCCGATTCCCATGGGACCGCCGGTGCTGGTCGGCGGTTCGCCGACGATTTCGATGATGGCGATCGGAATGCGAGTGGGGATGGCGGGCTTGGGGGCGGCGTTCAAGAAGCTGCGGAAGATGCAGAAGGCCAGCCGAAAGATGAAGGCGGTGTCCGATCGGATACAAGCAGCTGCCGCCAAGGCGATGAAGAAGCTAGGAGTCCCTCCTAGCGCTCAGAACAAGGTGCGTCGAGCAATCTGCAGCGTTACAGGGCATCCCGTCGACGTC
>DASPGK010000209.1:0-3394 GCA_035620655.1 Candidatus Krumholzibacteriia bacterium | reverse complement strand
GTTAGTGTCTCGTCGACGCGGTCGCCGTGCTCGAGCAGCGAGTCGAGGGTCCCGATCTGCGCGCACAACTCGCGCGTCAACAAAGACGACATCCCGGCCACGGCGACGATCAGCTTTCGCGCGGGCGTCGAGTCGGTGAGCATCTTGTAGAAGGCGGTCTCGCTGCGCTCGGCGGCGGCGATCTGCGACACGTGCACCAGCGTCTGATCCGGGTCCCCGGTGGCGGCGAGGTCCTCGAGCAGGAGCGGCAACAGGTTCTCGAACGACGCGCGCGCCCGCCGGTCGAGGAAGCGCGGAAACGATCCGTACGCCATCGCGTGCAGCGTGCGCATCGCGCGCGGGACGTCGCGGATGCCGTAGTGCTGCAAGACGCTGACCGCGCGCTCGTGGTCCTCGGGCAGCATGAGCAGCACCGAGTGCGGGTGCACCGATTCGCCCGCGAAAAAACTATCCGCGAACGTGCGCACGTTATTGAGGTGCTTCGACAGCACTTCGACGAACGACTCGGTGGTGTAGCTCCCGAGCGGCCCCGTCGACACGCGCCGCGCGAGCAGCACCACCTCCGCGTCGGAATCGGGGAGGGTATGGGTCTGGAACTGGTGCATCATCTGCAGCCGGTGCTCGACCAACCGAAAGAAGCGATACGCGGCGGCGAGGTTGTCGACGTCCCACGGCTTCAGCAAGTCGAGCCGGCGAACGTGGGCGAGCGCCTCCAGCGTGTTGCCGGTGCGAATCTCAGGGAGGCGATGGCCGTTCATGAGTTGAATCGCTTGGGCCACGAACTCGATGTCGCGAATCCCGCCCGCCATCAGCTTGATGTTGTAGCCGCGCTGCGAGCTGGGCAGGTTGTCTTTGATTTGATCGCGCATCGCACCCACCGCTTCGAGCGGCGAGTAGGGCAGCGCGGGATTGAAGATGAGCTTCGCCAGCGTTTCCAGCACGCGCGCGCCCAACTCGGCGTCGCCCGCGATCGTGCGCGCCTTCAAGAGCGCCTGAAACTCCCACGGCCGCCCGCGGTTTTCGTAATACACGCGCAGCGCCGCCTCCGAGTTGACCAGCGGGCCCGCCTTTCCGTCCGGCCGCAAGCGCAAATCGACGCGATAGAGGTAGCCCTCTTCGGTCAGCGCGTTGATGGCGTCGGTCACGCGCCGCGCGACCTTGGTGTAGAACACCATCGTGTCTTCGTCGGCGTCGTCGCTCGCGAAGATGAGGTCGATGTCGCTGCTGTAATTGAGTTCGCGGCCGCCGAGTTTCCCCATCGCGATGACGGCCAAGCCGCGCGGGTGGGTGTCGTCCAGCGCGATCTCGTCGAACACGATCTCCAGGACCGTGCGCGCGCACGCATCGGCGAGATCACTCAAACGGCGCGTCACGTCCTCGACGGGCGCGATACCGACCAGGTCCATGGCGCCGATCTTCAAGAGCGCCTGCCGGTGCATACGCCGCACCGCGTTGAGCTTTCCCTCCACGGTGCGGAACGGTTCGGTCTCGCGCTCGAGCCACCCTTCGTAGCTCGCGACGTCGTCGGGCGACTCCCACGTGCGCTGCTCCATGAGCCAGTACACGAAGCCGGGCTGTCGAATCAGAATGTCGGCGAGGTGCTGGCTGGTGCCGAGCACGGTGGTGACGAGATGGAGCACGGGCCGTGCCGCCAGCATGGTGCGCACGAACACGGACGGGCTGGTGTTATCGAGGTAGCGCTCGAGGTTGCGGACGGCCGCGTCGGGAGAGGCACTGCGCAGACAGGCTTCGACGATCTCGACCGCGTCCACGTCGCTGGCGCCGTTGGCGAGCATGCGCACGCACGCGCCGCGAAACGCGGTCGCGACGGCCACCGATTCCTCGAAGCCGCACGCGGCCAGGCGCGCTTCGAGCGCGGGACGTTTGGGCGCGCGCTCGGGCGCGGGCGCGTCCACGAGCGAGCGCATCATCTCCTCGTGGACGTCCTCGACGACCGCGCGAAGCAGGGGTCCGCGTGCGTATTGCTCGGTGGTCACCATAACGGCTTCGGGACTGGATAAGACGCGATCAACATAGCACTTGCGTCCGTTCCCCGACCACCGTAAACTACCGACGGTCGTTCATGAAGAAGATCGAAGCATTCATCAAGCCCTTCAAGCTCGACGACGTCAAGTCGGCGCTGATGGAGATCGGCGTCCAGGGGCTGACCGTCTCCGAGGTCAAGGGGTTCGGGCGCCAGAAGGGGCACACGGAGCTGTATCGCGGGAGCGAATACCGCGTCGATTTTCTGCCCAAGAGCAAGCTCGAGATCTTCGTGGCCGACGCCGACGTCGAGAAAGTGGTGGAGACCGTGATCAAGGTCGCGCGCACCGGCTCGATCGGCGACGGCAAGATCTTCATTCTCCCGGTCGAAGACGCCGTGCGCATCCGCACCGGCGAGAGCGGCGAAGACGTTCTCTAGACATTGCTCCCCTCGGCGCGGAATGCCGCGCGCGTCACGAACACCATGATCGTTCTCGGAATCGAAACCTCCTGCGACGACACGTCGCTCGCGCTCTACTCGCGCGAGCGCGGGTTGCTCTCCCACGTCACCGCGAGCCAGCTCGTGCACGAGGACTTCGGCGGCGTCGTGCCCGAGATCGCGTCGCGCCAGCACATGCGCACGCTGCTTTCCGTGTACGACGCGGTGCTCGCGCGCGCGAAGGTGGGCGCGAACGACTTGGGCGGCGTGGGCGTGAGCAACGGCCCCGGTCTGGTGGGCTCGCTGCTGGTCGGCGTGGGCTTCGCGAAGTCGCTTGCGCTGGGATTGCAGAGGCCGGTGGTCGGCGTGCACCACATCGAAGCACACGTGCTCTCGAACGAACTCGGCGGCGAACCGCTGCAGTGTCCGTGCGTGGTGCTGGTGGTGTCGGGCGGGCACACGTCGCTGTATCGCGTCGAACGAATCGGGCGCTACGAACTCGTCGGCGGCACGCGCGACGACGCGGCCGGCGAGGCCTTCGACAAGATCGCCAAGCTCTTGGGTCTGGGATTCCCGGGCGGCCCCGCCATTCAGCGCGCCGCCGAAGCGGGCGACGCAACCGCGATCGACTTTCCGCGCGCGATGCTCGACCGCGCCGGCTTCGACTTCTCGTTCTCCGGCCTCAAGACGGCGGTGCGGCAGTACGTCGACGCGCGCGGTGAATTGACGCCGGAGATGGTTGCGAACATCGCCGCGTCCGCGCAGGCGGCCATCGTCGACGTGCTGGTGGAACGCACGATCCAGTGCGCGCGCTCTCTCGGCGTCCGCCACGTGTACCTGGCCGGCGGCGTCGCCGCGAACCGCCCGCTGCGTGCGAAGATGCACGCGACCGCCGACGCGGCAGGGATTGCCTACCACGCGCCGCTATTGGAGTTTTGCACCGACAATGGTGCGATGGTGGCGCGCACCGCG